>DASQHK010000251.1:0-13591 GCA_035632135.1 Bryobacterales bacterium | reverse complement strand
TTTTGCCGCTCGTCTCTGCCCGGCGTCTTCAGGAAATGGGCGCGCAGGGGGTGAAAATCCTCCTCCACTACACCCCTGAAGAGGACGCTTTCATCAACGACAGCAAGCGCGCCTTCGTGGAGCGCGTGGGCGCCGAATGCGCCGCGGTCGACATCCCGTTTTTCCTCGAGTTCGTCGGCTACGACCCTGCCGGCGGCGATGAGAAGGGCTTCGCGTTCGCCCGGAAAAAGCCCGACATCGTCGCCCAGAGCATCGCCGAGTTCTCCCAGGACCGCTACTCTGTCGACGTCCTCAAGGTCGAGATCCCGGTGAATCTCGCCTTCGCCGAAGGCGCCAAATCCTACACCGGTCCCACGGCCTATACGAAGAAGCAGGCCCTGGAGCACTATCGCCAGGCCGCCGCCGCCGCCCGCCGGCCTTTCATTTATCTCAGCGCCGGCGTCAGCAACGAGCAGTTCACCGAGTCGCTCCAGTGGGCTGCGGAGGCCGGCGTGCCTTTCTCCGGCGTGTTGTGCGGCCGCGCCACCTGGAAGGACGGCATTCCGGCCTACGCCAAACAAGGGCTGGCCGGGCTTGAGAAATGGCTGCAGGGCCCCGGTGTCAGTAACATTAACGCCGTGAACGACTGCTTGCGGGCGGCGCATCCGTGGTACGCCTTCTACGGGGCCAAATCGGCCGGGGAGCTGGCCGCCTAAGGCCAGCGCTCGGTCCGCAGCCACACCACTACCGAAACGCGTCGGTTCTGCCGATCACAATCTCGTGGTGTACAGCTAAGGCGGTCGGAGTGCGTGCACCCGAGGCTGCAAGCCACCGGCTCTGTTATGAAGAAGAAGCTTCTGCCCCTGCTGGGCATTGCCTTCGTGGTCGCGGTCATCTCCACCGGTATCTTTTACGGCCTCATTGTCGGCAAGCTAAGCAGCGTGGGGTCAGGCCGCCAGCGGCCCGCGATCGTGGTCGCCGCGCGCAGCCTGGAGCGAGGCGCGGTGCTCGACAAATCGGAAGTAAAGCTGCTGTCGTGGCCGTCTTCCGATCCGCCCCCCAAAGACGCGTTTACCGACCCCGACCAGGTTGCCGGTCTCACAGTCTTGCAACCGGTCAACGATGGCGAGCCGCTCACCGCGGCCGGCCTGTCTTCCCGCGACGCGGCGGCCGGGGCCCCATCCATCCCGCCAGGCATGCGCGCCGTCTCCATTCGCGTCGCCGATTCGCCCGGCGTGCTGGCCATGCTGCATGCCGGCCACCGCGTCGACGTCCAGGTCGTTCGCAACCGCAATGGCGCGAGTGGCCCGGAAGCCGAGCTGCACACCGTGTTGCAGGATGTGCAGGTCCTGGCAGTTCCAGGGGATCCCTCGAACCGGTCCACCGGCCCCGCGGTAGTCACACTGCTCGCCACCCCGTCCGAGGCCGACGCCCTGGGCGTAGCGGACTCGGGAGCGCACCTCCGCTTGCTGCTTCGCAATCCGGCCGACCGCCGGAAGGAGCCGTTGCCGAGCCTGACTCTGGCGGCGCTGTTTCGTCCCGCCTCGGTTTCTGCGGCGCCCCCGGTCTTGCGCGCGGCCGCCCGCCCCGGGCCCCCTTCGACACAGCCCGAGCCAGCGACCACGACGCCGGCCTCCGCCGCCCCGGGCGATGTGCAGGTGGAGCTGCGCGTGCGACTGGCGGCGGCGAGCCCTGCCGCCATCTCGGAGCTGAGCACCCGGCTGGTGGACCCCGAGCGCTCCGGCCTGCTGCACGTCGCGGCTTTCCGCCCGGGGTGGAATCTCGAACAAGCTATGCACGGTTTCGAGTCCCGGCGCCTGCTCGACGTGCTTGTTTCCTCCAGCCTGCTCACCGGCAACCATCGCGAAGTCAGCATGCAGGCCGGCGCACACTGGACCGCGTCGCCCCAGGGCGGGGCTGGAACGGCGGGCCTGCGCATTCAGTTCGCGCCTTCCCTCGGTCCCCATGGAAAATTACGCGTGCGCGTGCAGCCGGAGATCACCTGCTCGGCGGGCGACGGCGTGGCCAGCCGCCGGATCGAAACCGAAGTGGAGCTGGCCGATGGCCAAAGCTTTCTCATCACCGGCCTGGGCGCACCGGGCCAGCCCGGCGCCTCGCTCATTGCGCAACTCTTCCCCGGCCGCGCGGAAGCCGGCGCGGAGCAGGAACTGGTGGTGTTGGCAACGCCGCAACTGCGGCTCCCATCGGCGGCCGGGCGGCGCTCGGCGGCCGTGCTGAACAAGCGATAGGCCACTGATCCTATATGCTGGTGCTGCTGACCATCATCGTGGTCTTTGTTGCCACCTTCCTCGCGGCGGCTATCGCCGTCGTAGTCGCCTGGATGATCCTCCAGCGCCGCTCCGGCCAGACCCAGGATCTTTGGCCCGCCGACCCATCTCAAGCCCCTTCCCGCCTGCTGAAGAACGAAGATCTCAGCACGATCTCGGTGCTCTCGGAGGTGCTGGCTCACTTCGATTTTGTGGAAGGCCTGAAGGCGCGCCTGGCCGAAGCAGAGATCCGCTGGTCGGTGGGCCGCCTGACGGCCATGATGCTGCTGTCCTGGGCGGCCGTAACGGCGGTGCTAGCCAATATGAGCGGGGCGCCTGCGTGGGCCGCTCTGGTCGCCGGCTGCGCGGCCGGCTATCTGCCCTGCTCCTATGTCTTCTACCGCCGCAAGACTCGCCTCGCGCGCTTCGAAGAGCAGCTTCCCGAGGCTCTCGACGATCTCTCCCGCGCCTTGCGCGCCGGCCATCCTCTCGCTGCCGGCCTGGAGATGCTGGCCGCCGAGAGCCCGCCTCCTCTGTCGATCGAGATACGCAAGACTTTCGACGAGCGCCAGCTCGGACTTTCCTGGGACCAGGCCCTGCAGAACCTGGCTCGCCGCGTCCCGCTGATGGATGTTGGTTTCTTCGCCGCCGCCGTCCAGCTTCAAACCCGCACCGGCGGCAAGCTCGGGGAAGTGTTGGGGCGTCTCGCTGAAACCACGCGCGAGCGCTTAGCTCTGCGGGCCGAGATACGCTCCATAGCCGCTCACGGCCGGCTCACCGGCCTTGTGCTCACCTTGATTCCAGTGATCGTGGTGGCGGTAATGGCGGTGGTGAATCCGGCGTATCTCCGGATTCTGGCCACCAGCCCTTATGGCAAGGACCTGGTCCTGGCCGCCGCAGTTTGCCTGATCCTGGCCCACTTCGTCATCCGCCGGATCGTGAATATCCGCATATGATCAGCCCGCCGTGGATGCTGCTTGCCTTCTTCGTTCTCGTCATGGGCCTGGTGACGGCGGCCGGCTACGTCTTCCTGGTGCGGAGCGTGGTCGAAGCCGGCGACCGCGACGGCGCGCCGGCCGTCCCAGCCAACGAGACGGATTTCCCATCGCCGCAGGCCCTGCTGCTGCGCGTTTTCGAGCGCGTCGGCCGCGCTGTCCCGGTGTCGCGAAGGGAGACCGCCGCGCTGCGCAAGCGCCTGATCTCGGCGGGCTACCGCTCACCCGCCACCGTGCCGCTTCTCTACGGCGTGAGGTGCGCGGGCGCCGCGCTGCTGGCTATGGTTTCGGGCTGGGCGGTGTTCGTGGCCCAGGATAGTCTGGTAGCCGCGCTGGCTCCGGCCGCTTGCGCGGCGGCGTTTGGTTTCCTGTTGCCCGACCGCGTCCTGCGTTCGATGATCCAGGCGCGCGCCGGGCGCATCCGCCGGGCTCTGCCCGACGCTCTCGATTTGCTGGTGCTGTGTGTCGAAGCCGGCCAGTCCCTCGACCAGGCCTTGCTCGACTCGAGCGCCGAGCTGAAGCGGGCCTGTCCCGATCTGAGCGCCGAGTTCTCTTTCACCCACCTCGAGGTCCGCGCCGGAACCAGCCGCGCCGATGCCCTCCGCAACCTGGCCGGCCGCGTCCCTGAACCCGAGCTGCGAAAGCTGGTCAATCTGCTGATCCAGGCGGACCGCTTCGGCTCGAGCCTGGGCCCTTCCTTGCGCGTCCACGCCCGCCACCTGCGAACCCGCTCCCGGCAGCAGGCCGAGGAGTCGGCCCGCAAGATCAGCGTGAAGCTGCTTTTCCCGATTTTCTTCCTGATCTTCCCCAGCATGCTGATGGTGACCGCCGGCCCAGCGATCCTGGAAATCTTCACCCAGCTCCTACCTATGATCAATGGCCAATAGCGGCCACGGCCTCAGCATCCCATCCCGATGGCCGCCCACCCTTCTGTTCCGCCCGATTCTGACCGATAAACTCAGTGTGATTGACGGGAATGGCTCTGCATGCCGGCGCTTAATGTATTGATCGTGGACGATTCAGCGGTAATGCGAAAAATCCTGGAGCGCAGTCTGCGGCAGACGCAGATCGCGATCGCTACGGTGACCGAGGCCAGCGACGGCGTAGACGCGCTCCAACAGCTGGCGGCTGACCCGGCCATTCAGGTGGTCTTTTCCGATCTAAGTATGCCTAAGATGGACGGCCTTGAGTTTCTGCGCCGAATCAAGAGCACCGACAGGCTGAAGAGTCTTCCCGTGGTCATAGTGACCAGCGAGGGAACCGAATCGAAAGTCATGCAGGCCATTTCTTTGGGCGCGGCCGGTTACATCCGCAAGCCCTTTACGCCGCTACAGATCCAGGAGGCGTTGTACAAGCTGTTTCCATAGCAGGCTCTCCGCGTAACCGGCGAACAACCCGGCTTTATTCCTCGAACAGCTCGATCTGTTCTTTGGCCGGCGGCCGGGCCTTTCGACGCGGCTTGCTCAGCGGGCTGCCAATCACGCCCAGTACCGTCAGCTCCGCCAGCGCCGTCCGGGGCACAAAAATCTTCTGGTTGTTGGAATACGGATCGGGCGGCGTGATCGTCAGGCCTTTCTCCGTCACCTGAAGCAGGTCGTTGGGCAGCACCCCATCGAGCACATCGTCGTCCAGAAACCGCATCCGCACCCACAGCCCTTCTAGCTTCGGCCGCGACTGGAAGAGCTTTTTCTCCTCGCCCGCTGCCTCAAACTCCCGGACGAAGTAGACCGCCTTCACGTCCTTATAGGCCGTCAGCGAAACTTGCCCGTCGCGGGTCAGCACCTCCACCCCGTCCGCCCGCAGGTAGGTCTGCGGGCTGGCATGCCCGGCAATCTGCCCTCCGTCCAGCCGTCGAATCAGGACCTTCTTGGTGGTCGATGCAGCCAAATGTGGTTTCCTCCGTCGCTCCGGCAGCCTTGCCGCAGGCCGGTCCACCGCCTCACTGCCTGGCTGCCGGCGCCCGGCCGAGCGGGGAAGCGTACTAGATACGGCGCTCTGCCTGCTGCCGGTCGCTATATATCGTTGCCAGGGAGTTTCCGGTATGCTAATATGCGCCCGAGGCGCTGTCAAGCCTCATCCCGACCTAAGCTACTGATTTATCGAACCCTTTCCCGGAAAAGGGGTTCTGGATAGCCGAGCGGGAGGTGTAAGGCGCGCCAAACATTGCATTCACGCATCGGGTCCTTTTTGACCTTCTGCCGGGTCGAGAAAGGCTTGGCAGCCAACAGCTTGGAGGCTTATCGCCACGATCTGGCCGGCCTCCAGGAGCACTGCGCGGCCCAGGGCTGGCCGCTCGAACGACTCAGCCCGGAACAGCTCCGGCAGTTTCTCGACTCGCGCTACAAAGCCCGCCTCAGCAGCCGCTCCATCGCCCGCCAGCTCGTCAGCATCCGGAATTTTTTCCTGTTTCTGGTCAGGGAAGGCGTGGTCACCGCCGACCCCACGGCCGACATCGCCTCCCCCCGCCAGTGGAAGCGCTTGCCGAAATATCTCAGTGCCGATGAGATCGTGAGCCTTCTCCAGGCGCCCGACCGCGCCACCCCGCTCGGCCTCCGCGACCGGGCCATGGTCGAGCTGCTCTATGCCAGCGGCCTGCGGGTCTCGGAGCTGGTCCATGTCCGCTCCGCCGATCTCAACGCGGAGCTAGGCGTGTTGCGGACGCTCGGCAAAGGCAACAAGCACCGCCTCGTCCCCGTCGGCCGCCCCGCGCTCGAAGCGATCCAGACTTACGTCGCCACCGCCCGCCCGCAACTGCTGGGGGGCAGATCCTCGGAGTACCTCTTCGTGACCGGGCGCGGCTCTCTGCTCACCCGCCAAGCGTTCTGGCACCGACTCCGGCTCTACGGCCGCCAAGCGGGCATTCGCCGCCCGCTGACGCCCCACGTGCTGCGCCACAGTTTCGCCACCCACCTGCTCGAGCGCGGGGCCGATCTGCGCAGCGTGCAGCTCATGCTCGGACACTCCGACATCTCCACCACCCAAATCTACACCCACGTGGTGCGGGACCGGCTCCGGCAGGTTTTTGACCAGCATCACCCGCGGGCCTGACCAATGAGTGACTACATCTTCATGCTCGAGAGCCGCCTCAGCTCGGACCAGATCCAGCTCCTGGTCCAGGTTCAGCAGGCCGCCGAGCGCGCTCAGGTGCATTTGTTTCTAGCCGGCGGCGCCATCCGCGACCTGCTCGGCGGCTTCCCCATCCGCGACCTTGATTTCTCCATCGAGGGCCCTGCTCTCAAGCTCGTCAAGCAGCTCGACCGGCGCTTGTTCACCGTGGTCGCGGCCGACGAAAACCGCCAGGCGGCCGAACTGCTTTTCGGCGGCGCCGTCACCGCCGAAATCTCCATGTGCCGCAAAGAGACCTATGCGAAGACTGGCGGCGCCCCCGAGGTCACGCGCGCCACCATCCAGGACGATCTGTCGCGCCGCGATTTCTCCGTCAACGCCCTCGCCCTCTCGCTGAACCCCGCCTCGCGCGGCCTGCTGCTCGACCCCACCAACGGCCTCGCCGATATCGAGCACAAGGAGCTGCGCGTTCTGCACAACTACGGCTTCTTCGACGACCCGGCGCGCCTGCTGCGGCTGGTTCGCCTGGCCTCGCGGCTGAAGTATTCCATCGAGGAAAGAACGCGGACCCACATGGATTCCGCGCGCGAGGCCGGCGTCGAAGAATACATCACGCCCCGCGCCCGCCTGCTCGAATTGCGCCACCTCGCCGCCGAGCCCGAGGCGGCCGATGCCGTCAAGGCGCTCCACACCGCCGATCTGCTGAAAGTTTTCGAGCCGCACTTGAGCAAGAAGCTCGACCTCCCGGCTCTCTCCAGGCTCGATAAAGCGCGCCGCCTGCTCCAGAATCCCAGCCAATGGGTGGACAATTTCGGGCCGTTCCTCTACTGCCTGACCAGAAAGCTCAGCTCGGCCGAGCGCTCCAGTCTCAAGTCGCGCTGCGGCATGCGCGCTTCCGAGGCCGCCGCCTGGACCGATCTCGAGAGCCGCGCCAAGACGCTTCAGAAGACGCTCGCCTCCAAGCAGGCCGCTCAAAATTCCAAGCTCTACAAGCTGCTCGACTCCCACGACCCGGCGGTGGCCCTGTTCCTTCTGGCCTTCTCGCCGCTGCAGCCGGTCCGCGAAAAGGTAAAAAACTATTTCATCCACCTGCACCCCCTGGCCCGCAGCATCGACGACCGCGAAGTGGAGGCAGCCGCCGGCGTCAAACGCGAATCGGCGAAGTTCGCCGCCGCGCGAGATGCCTATATCGCCACGCGCCTGGACAAAAAGCCTCCCAAGCCGGAAACCGCCAAAGCGGCGCCGGCAGCGCCGCATTAAGAAAAAGCTGCGCCAGCAGCGCCCCCGCGTTGAAACGGGGCCTCCAGCGCCTCCTGCCCTCCGTCAGCCCGCAGCCTCCCGCTGCACGGCGACATCGGCCCGCTCCGCTTGACTTCTGGCGCGGGAATTTTTGCGGGGAATAGGTATTTTTGCTGTATAATTCCATCCCATGAGCTACAAACTGCTGGGGTCTATCGTTCTTTCTCTGTTCGTCGTCACCACACTGTGCGCGCAAGGCGAGCGGACAACGGTAACCGGGACGGTGACCGACGCCTCGCAGGCGATTGTCGCCGGCGCCTCCGTCTCCATTCGCAACATCGCGACCAATATCGTCACGCGGACGACGACCAACACCGCCGGGATTTACTATCTCCCCTCGCTGCCGCCGGGAACTTATGAGCTGACGGTGGAGGCGAACGGCTTCCGGCCAGGGAAGGTCGAGAATATCCCGCTGACGGTCGGGCTGACGGCCACGGTGAACGTGACGCTCGAGGTCGGGCAGGTGACCCAGGCGGTCGAGGTGACGGCCACGGCGGTACAACTGGAGGCCCAAACCTCGGGGCTGGGGAAGGACGTGGGGACCCGCGCCGTAGCGGAGCTGCCGCTATTGGGCCGCAACCCGCTGTCGTTCGCCGCCACCGCGCCGGGCGTGATTCCTACGCGCGGCCAGCAGTCGGTTGCCAACGGCATCATTGGCGCGGCCACCACGGCGCAGATCAACGGCGGCCTGGCGCAGCAGAACGGAATCCTGATCGACGGCGGCGAGAGCCGCGGAACCACCGAATCCGGCAACGCCTACGTGGTGCCGCTCGAGGCGGTCGCCGAATTCAAGCTGGAGACCGCCGCCTATTCCGCGGAGTTCGGACGGGCGGACGGCGGCATTGTCAACATCGCCACCAAGTCGGGAGGGAACCAGTTCCACGGCTCCGGCTGGGAATTTCTGCGCAACAACCACCTCAACGCGAATAGCTGGCAAAACGACCGTAACGGCCTGCCCAAGACGCTGTTTCAGCGCAACCAGTTCGGGGCGACCATCGGCGGGCCGATCCGGCACGACCGCACGTTTTTCTTTGCGACTTACGAGGGCACGCGCCAGGGCGCCCCGGATCAGGTGCTGGACACGGTGCCGACCGATGCGCAGAAGGCGGGCGATTTTTCCCAGACCTACGACCGGCTCGGACGCCCCGATATCGTTTACGACCCGCTAACGACGCGGGCCGACCCGAACAACCCGGGCAAATTCATCCGCGATCCGTTTCCCGGCAACAAGGTCCCCGGCGAGCGCATCCATCCCATCTCGCAGAAGGTGCTGCCGTTCTGGCCGGGTGCGAACCGGCCGGGCGTGGGCCCGTCGAACGTGAACAATTTTTACGGGGCCGGCAAGAGCGTGGCCAACAGCAACGCCTGGTTCGGGCGCGTCGATCACCTGATCAGCGATAAGCACCGGCTCTACGGGCGCGTGGGCGGGCAGCAATTCCAAAGCTTCAGCGCGGGCCTGCTGGCGCCGGCGTTTCCGTCGCGCAGCATCAGCTCGAACCCCACGCGCAGCGCGCTGATCAGCTTCACCTCCTCGTTTTCGCCCAACGTGCTGGGCGAGTTCCGGCTGAGCTACACGCGGCTGCAGTTCAACACCCACCCGGTGAGCGAGGGCTTCGACATCGGAACGCTGGGCTTTCCCACCAGCCTCACCAGCAACGTGCTCTACAAGCAGTTCCCGCAGATCGGCGTGCAGACCTACGCTTCGGGCACCGGCCTGACGGTGACCAACGCGCCGCCCAACGAAGTGGCCCAGCTCGGCGGGGCGACCAAGAACCTGAACCCGCAGGACACCTGGCAGGCGCAGTATCACTTCACCTTCATCCGGACGCGGCACAAGATCAAGACGGGCGCCGATTTGCAGCTCATCAAGCTGAACGCCTACAACTCGCAGTATTCCTCGGGCCAGTACATATTCGACCGCACCTACACGCAAGGCCCCGACCCCAACCAGGCCACGCTCAACGGCGGCAACGGCATGGCCAGCTTCCTGCTGGGGGTTCCGGTGGCGGGAACGCTGACCATCAGCCCGCGGCTGTTTCTGTATCAGCGATACTATGGGTTCTACGTCCAGGACGATTACCGGGTGACGGACCGGCTGACGCTGAACCTGGGGCTGCGCTGGGAGTACACCACGCCCTACGCCGAGAAATTCGGCCAGGTCGGCTACTTCGACCGTAACGCCACCGAGCCGGTAACGGGGATGAAGGGCGTGTTCAAGTTCATCCAGCCGGGCGGTTATGAAACCGACCCGAACCACAAGGGGTGGGCGCCGCGCGTGGGCCTGGCCTGGCAGGTGACCCCGAAAACGGTGGTGCGGACGGCCGGGGCTGTCATCTACGCGACTTTCCTGGGCGTGAACGCGGCCTCGACCGACTTCGGCAACGGCGGGTTCATCTCGAACTTCCTGAACCTGGGGGCGCCCAATGCGCTGCCCAACACGCCGCCGGTGGGCGGCTCGTGGTCCAATCCGTTCGCCGGCGGGATTCTGCTGCCGACGCGCAGCACGGACTTCGTGGGCCAAGCCATCCGGGCCGATCAGCGCCATCACCCCTGGGCGTACATGGGCAACTGGACGCTCAGCATCCAGCGGATGGTGACGTCGAACATCATGGCCGAGGTGGCCTATTCCGGCACCTCCACCACGCACCTTTTCTGGAACCGGCAGAACAACGAGGACAACCCGCTTTATCTCTCACTCGGGTCCCAATTGCTGCAAAACGTGTCGAACCCTTTCTATGGCCAGATCGGGACCGGCTCGCTGAGCTTCCCGACGGTGCAGTTGCGGCAGTTGCTTCGCCCCTATCCGCAATACCTGGATGTGCTGCTGTTCCGCGACCCCTACGGCCACATGAACTACAACAGCCTGACGGCGCGGGTGGAAAAGCAGATGTCGCACGGGCTGCTGCTCTCGGCCGGCTACACGCTTTCCAAGACCATCGCCAACACGGCGCAATCGAACACCTGGGTGGTGGGGCCGTCGAACGCCCTTTACGATCCGAATTACAACCGCTCGATCGAGGCGAACGACGCGCCGCAGCGGCTGGTGCTGAGCTACGTGTGGGACCTGCCATTCGGCGTGGGGCGCTCGCACTTCAGCCACGGCCTGGCGGCGCGCGTGCTCGGCAATTGGGAGATGAGCGGGATCACGGTGTTCATGAGCGGGCGGCCCATCCTGATCACCGGCCCCGACCAGACCAACCTGTACAATTTTTCTTACACCAACGGCCGGGCCAACCGCCTCCACAGCGGCGTGCTGTCGAGCGGGCAGACCGACTCGCACTGGATCGACACCACGGCCTTCGCGGCGGCGCCGGCGTTCACGTATCCCACGGACTCGCTGACCCAGCCCAACCTGCGCGGGCCGGGGCGAAACAACTTCGACATGTCCTTCATCAAGAACATGCCGTTTCGCGAGCACTACAATGTGCAGTTCCGGGCGGAGTTCTACAACATTTTCAACCACCCGGCGCTCGAGGCAAGCGGCGGGACCTTTGACGTAAGCAACCCGCAGTTCGGCCAGATCGTGTCCAGCGGCAACGAGCGCAACGTCCAGTTCGGGCTGAGGATGGTGTTTTAGACTAGCCGTGAGTCAGCGGGCTGATAGCCGAAGCCCGGGGCGGCTCGCTCCCAGCCGTGACTGCGTCAGCCTGTCAGTTCCTTTCGGAACGATTCGGCCACGGTCCGAAAGCAGTCTTCGAGGGGCGTGTAGCGGCTCCAGTACGCCCGCTTCTTGCCGTACCACAGCACTTCCCCGTTTTTCGCCGACACGACGCGTAGCGTGATTTCCAGAATGAGGCCACCCGAGGAGCGTACAAACAAGGCGTCCACGCGGGCGAGCGCAACCGCGTCCAGCCTGTGTTCGCGGGCGTACTGGGCTGCCGCCGCCATCCGCCATGCAGCCGTGGCGCTTTCGAGGTCCCAGGCTATGCTTTCGAGGTACACCACCTGTTTCGCCGCGTCCCGTGCCAGCAGGGTCTGGTAGAACAACTCGCCAAAGCGCGGCGGCGTAGGCGCCGTGTGCAAGGGAAGCGGAACCTCAAAGACGCCGATCCGGTCGGTAGCGAGATCGAGATTTTCGGAGCGCCAGAAAATCCAGGTTTCGATTTTCGCGCTGCTTCCCCGATGCAGGAACGGTAACCGCAGCGCCGGCCAGGCCCACGCCCCCGGTCCCGGCAGCGCTCCCAGCAACGCTGCCGCCGCGACCGCCCTGCCGATGTGCGCCCAACTCATCCTATACAGCAGATCGGCAGCCGCCTCACCGAGCTTCAGCGCGCCATCGTTATGGTAATAATCGTCTATGCGCGTACAACTGGCTCGGCTGGCTCACGCCCGCTCCGGCGACAAAGGCGACACGGCCAACATCGGCCTCATCGCCAGCGACCCGCGCCATTATCCGATCCTGGCGCGCGAGGTCACCGCCGCGCGGGTGAAGCAGCACTTCGGCAGCCTGTGCGAGGGTGAAGTCGAGCGCTTCGAACTGCCCAACCTTGGCGCGCTTAATTTCCTGCTGCACCGCTCGCTGGGGGGCGGCGGCACAGTCTCGCTGCGCCTCGACGCCCAGGGCAAGACCTACGGCGCCGCGTTGCTGCGCATGGAAATCGAGGTAGACGAAGCCGGGCTGTAGGGCGTACACTAGTTTGCGAAGAGTCTGTTGCGCCGGCTGCCGCCGCCTTTCAGCCGGGGCGCTCGTTCGAGTGCCCGCCACCAACGACGTTGCGCCCGCTGCGGCCCTGCGTTGCCGGCAACCCCATCCGCGAAGCTTCCTCCAGCCAGCGCACCATTCTCGCGGAGACCACGCCTATGAAAAGGCTTTGCTTTTTCATGGTGGCGGCGTTACTTGCGAACGTCATTTCGCCGGCTCTGCTGGGCGGCGTCCCCAGCCACAAAGCGGTCTATCGCGGCGGCACGGTCGCTGCGCTGGCCGAAAACACCGAAGGGGCCGTAACCACCACCAACGAGCAGTATTTCAGTTTCTCTTACAAGAAGGGGCGGCTGACCATCCCCTACGAGCGCGTCAACTTCCTCGAGTACGGCCAAAAGGCGGGCCGCCGGCTCGGTCTCGCCATCGCCGTGTCGCCCATTCTGCTGCTCTCGAAGAAACGCCGGCACTATCTGACCATCAATTTCCTCGACGACCAGGGCCGCCAGCAAGCGATGGTGCTGGAGCTGGGAAAGGGCATCGTCCGCGCCACCCTGGCCAGCCTGGAAGCGCGCACAGGGCGAAAGGTCGAGTTTCAGGATGACAACGCCCGTAAGGCCGGAACGAGCTGAGCCATGCGACGCGAACCCACGAGCCTTCTCTCCCTGCGCTACCTATTGCTCATTCTTTTCGCCTGCGCCGCCGCCGCCCCGCAGTCGCCGCCGGCCGCGCCGGCGCAGCCCCCGGAGCCGGCGCTCACCGCCGGGCAGATCGAGCAGCAGCAACTGCGGGAATTGCTGACCCTGCGCCGGGTTTACGTCGACCGCCTCTCCGGGGGCGACACGGCCAATGAGATCCGCGACATGGTGATCGCCGCGCTCCAGCGCTCGCGGCTGTTCATCGTCACCGAGGACGAGGCCCGCGCCGACGCCTACCTGCGCGGCTCGGCCGAGGACCTGGTTTTCACCGACCTGCACGCCTCTCGCGACGGCTTGAATGTCCGCACCCAGGGACGGGTCAGCTCCCGGGACCGCACCCAAACCGACTCCTTCGGCACCGGCCTCGGGATCGGCGAAAATGAGGATTCCTACTCGCGCGAGCGCAAGCACGAGGCGACCGCCTCCATCCGCCTGGTCGCTCGCAACGGCGACGTCCTGTGGTCCACCACGCAGGAAAGCCTGGGCGCGAAATACAAAGGCTCGAGCGCCGACGTAGCCGAGAAAATCGGCAAAGAGCTGGCCGCCGCCTACGCCCGCGCGCGCAAGCTGGCAGCGACGGAGGCTCCCGGGCCGCAGACCGGCAGCCCGCCAGGGCCAGCCAGGCCGCCAATGATGCCCGGCGGCGGC
>DASQHK010000250.1:0-1876 GCA_035632135.1 Bryobacterales bacterium | reverse complement strand
GGCGATCACCCGGTCGTGGATCGAGACGGCGCCGCCGGCCTCGTCCCGCTGCGTCTCGCGCAACCGCGTGTGATAGCTCTCCGGCCGCCGCCGCAGCGAATTGATCGCGTTAAACGCTCGCGGCCGAAAGTCGATCTCGGCGACCGTGCCTGCGTCTGCCGGCGCGACGATCAGCCCCAGCGCCTCGTTCGATAAGAAGATTTCCTCCGCCCCATCCAGGTTGAAATCGCAGCGCCTGGCTTTCCTGGCGGCCGGCGCGAGCGTTTCGACGGCTTGCTCGGCCCGGAGCAGCGACCGATACACGCTGGTCCGCAGGTGCGGGGCGTAAAGGCCGCCAAATACCCCGTGCCAGTAGGCATCGTTGCATTGCGCCCGCAACAGCTCCTCGTATCCCTGCCGGTAGATCTCCGGCGACCTGGCGCGGCCCTTTTTGCCCACGGCCCCATAGCGCATGCTCAGGTCCAACATCCGCTTGTGCAAGTGGTTCGCTTCTTCGTATTTGTGAAAAAAGTTGTGCCACACCCCGCCGTGCACAAACGGCGCGAGCGTCTCGCCGTCCGGCATCTGCTCCACCCGATGCAGCAGCGTCTCGTATTTCTCGCCGGCCCCGAACGGCAAGGCCCATCCCATCATCTCCTGGTAGGAGGCGGTGGGCAGGTAGATCAGGCCTAGCGGAGGGTTGGCCTCCACATAATCGCCCGGCAGCTTCATCGTCAGCCATTCGGACGCCTGCTCGACCGCCTCGAAAAATCGCCGCAGCCACCCGTCGGTGTAAACATGCTGGTGCGTCTCGGGCCAGGCGCCGAATTTTTCCAGATCATCGCCCATCGCCGCGAGCGCCCCGGCGGGCCCCTCGTGGGGTTTCTCCGCTATCTGGCGCAAGCAGGCAATGGCCTCGCTCTCCATGCGGAACGGCAGAAGATAGCGCAGGCTCTTCAGCCCCGGGAGCACCTTCACCGACCACCCCTGCCACGACGTCAGGTAGTAACCGTAAAGCTGGTCCTTCTGCAATCCAACGCTGAGGAAGTGGTAGTCGTCGGTGAGCGTGTATGCCACTCCGGCGCGAGCGAGGGTTTCGGGCAGCGTGGGGTCCCATACGCGTTCCGTGAGCCACGCGCCGCGCGGCCGCCGCCCGAAGCGCCGCTCGAGATAATCACTCATACGCTCGAGTTGCGCCAGGCGGTCGCGCTCCGGAATGGCGCTCAGCACCGGCTCGTAATATCCGCCTCCCAGCATTTCGGCCTGCCCGCGCTCCACCATTCCGCGCAGCTTTTCGATGTAATCCGGATGCTGCTTTTCCAGCCATTCGAGCAAAATGCCCGAGTAATGGAACGCAATTCGAATGGCCGGGTGCTGCTCGAGGGTTTCCACAAACGGCAGGTAAGCCAGCCGATACACTTCTTCCAGTACGCCGTCAAAATTGCCGAGCGGCTGGTGAGCGTGGATCAGCAGCGCGAGGTGGAGGGGGGACATTGTGGCAGGGCGGACCGCCCGACGGCCTGAAATTCCAGAATACGCTACCCGGCGCGTTGTTGTCAGCGGCGCGATCTATCATTGCCATCACCCCGGGCCGCAGCTCAGGGTGATGCCCTCGCAGGCTGCTGAAAAAATCCAAATACCGCTTGCTAACGCGCGCGGCTCGGAATCGGCTTCGCGCGTTCTCAACCCGCCAACCCTTTTTCCGCAGCCTGCCAGGACAACAGCCCGCCCGGCGGCCGACGCCCGCGTGCTATGATTTTTTTTCACGCCATTCCGGATCGGAGCCCGCTTGCCCGCCCGCGTACTCAACGGCAATGCCATTCGCGACCAGATCCTCGCCGAGCTTGGCGGCGAAGTGAAGGCTCTGGCAGCGCGCGACATTCGCCCGGGTCTCGCC
>DASQHK010000249.1:0-2104 GCA_035632135.1 Bryobacterales bacterium | reverse complement strand
AAGCAGGAAAGCAGCCAGCAGACGCCGGCGGCGAGATAGATGCGCACCGGGGAGCTGACGCCGGAATACCAGCAGACCGGGTCGATAGCAAGAAGAAAGGAAGCCAGCAGGCCGCCGAGCTCGCCCGACAACTGCCGTCCGAGATGATACGCGCCGAGAATTGCGGCCATTCCGCCCGCGAGCGCCGTCAGTTGCAGGGCGCGCACGGCGGAGAGGCCAAGGGCGGCGAAAGCTTTGCCCAGCAGGATCACGAGCGGATAGCCGGGCGGCTGCGGCTGGTGGTCGATGGGAGCGAAGCGGTAAACGCCGAGAGCGAAGTTGGCGAAGTCAAAGTTGGGAGGGTGTGCCGTCCAGAAAATGGTCCGGGACGCGGCCAGGAACGCGACGAGCAAGAGCAACAGCGGTTTCGGTTTCACGCCGGTATGCGAATGCGCAGGAGGTCGCCGGCTTCGATCGTCACCGGCGGCGAGAGCTTCACGTGCAGCTCGCCGTTTTCGACCCGCGAGCTGGCGGTGACGGCAGGCTCGTTCTTCACGCGAGACAGCTCCACGGGGCCGGTGGACGGCGCCTGCAGGATAAGATCGGCCACCTCTTGGCGGCCGTAAAGCACTTCGATGGAGGCCGTGCGCTCCGACGACGTCGTCTTTTGTGAGAGCACGCCCCAGGATGTGCCGGTTGAGTAGAAGCAGCGGAAGTCGCCGGCGTTGACTTGCGGGGCGAGGCGCAGGGAGCGCTCGGGGGCGGAATAGCGGTAGCCGGAAAGCGCCAGCACCAGCGACCAGCTCGACATGGCGCGGGCGTAGTGGTTGCCGCACTCGACCTCGTTCCAGGGGTTGCGTTGCACGCCGTCGTAGCGGTCGCGCGCCGCCTTCACCACGGCCAGGCCTTCATCGACCAAGCCTTCGTAAATCATGTGGGCGGCGGCCTGGTATTCGCTGCCCGTCCACACCTCGTCGGAATACGGGAAGGCGATCTCGGGCCGGCCGCCCTTGGGCCAGGAGCAGACCAGCAACCCCTTGTCGTCGCCAAGGGCGTGAAGGCGCTGCGGGTTGGCGAAGCGGCGGAAGTCCGTCTGGAAATTGTGGCGGTAGATAGAATCAAGGGCGCGATGCACGTGCTCCTTCGGCAGCACGTGGCCCAGGCCCACGACGGAAGCGAACCACTGGCCGAGAAGCTGGTCGGAAAGGCAGCCTGGACCGTACTGATACTTAGGGTGGGCGGGATCGGACTTTTGGATGTAAAAGTCACCGTCCCAGCAGGTCTGGTCGAGGTTGGCCGAGCCGCGCTCATAAATCGCGTGGTAGCGGCCGGCCGCTTCGGCGTCCCCCAGGGCGGTGGCCATTTTCGAGGCCGCCAGCAGCGCTGCCAGGTAAAGCGCGCCGGTAAACGTGTTCGGACCGTAAAACTCGATGTCGTAGGTGTTGTGCTGCTCGCCTTCCATCACGCCGTCGCGGTCGGCGTCCCACCCGACCCAGGCGTACTCGAGGGCCTGCTTCACGCGGGGCCACAGCGCACGCAGGAACTCGCCGTCGCCGGAAAGCTGCCACTCGCGGTACACCTTGAGCACGCAGCCCATCTGGCCGTCGGCGGCGGGCTTGAACTTCCACAGCGTATCGCCCAGGGGGATCAGCGTGCGGAAGGCCATGCTGCCGTCGGGGCGGAGGTTGTGCAGGAAGTCGGTGCGGCGCATGAAGCGCTCCAGCTCCGGGAACAGGTGGGCCACCGTCTGTTCGTAGTTCCAGACGTGCGTACAGTTCATCGGGCAGCAGCCCGACTGGTCGTTGCTGCCCTCGAAAGCGTGGAACGCCCTGCCCTCCAGGTATAAGCAGGTGGTAGTGCGGAGAATGGAGGCCTGGCTGGAAGCGGCGTCGAGCACCGGCGCAGGCAGCGTCGAGGCGAAGAACGCGTCGTGGAAGCGGCGGGTGAGGCCCTCCAGGCGCGGCAGGTTTTTCAAGCCGTATTCGGCCACCGCGCCGGCATCGGGGAAGCGCTCGGCGTAGCGCGTGCGCAGCGGTTTGCCGCGGTATTCCTCCTCACGGTTCCAGTAGTTGGCGAGATTCGGGAAATGCCAGGCGAGCAGAAACGTCACCTCGGCTGAGCCGCC
>DASQHK010000248.1:0-1731 GCA_035632135.1 Bryobacterales bacterium | reverse complement strand
AGCACGCAGCCGCGGTAGCCGAGAGGCGGCGCTGCGGGGAGAACGCCGGGCCACCGCGGCAGCGAGTCCCAGATTTCCAGGAGGCGCTTCACGAGGCGGCTCGAAACCGGCCAGGCGGGGTCCGGGCGCCCGGAATAGACGAGCGCCCGGGCGATGTATTCCCCGGGCCGCGCCGGTTTCCTAGATGATCTTGATGTGGCCATGCATGACGACCATGAACGTGCAGAACTGGGTGTAGGGCCCGCGGTCCGCCGTGCGAGGGTCGGGAATCAGGTGGCCGCTGTTGTCTACGTTGGTGGCCGGGGTGCCGCCGGGCTTGTGGGTCCAGTATCCGTTGCGGCCCTTGCGGTACCAATGGAAGTCCCAGCCCGGGGCGATGACCAGCGCGACGAGATGGCCTTCGGGCGGGCACCGATTGTTGGCGCCGGGGGCGTCGATGAGGTCGTCAGCGATGGCGGCGGGCCGCACGGAGGCGCAGGTGAGAGCCGCGTATTCCGCTCCTGCCGCCAGGCCGGGCTGCGCAAAAGTGTCGGTCCGATAATTCGTGCTGTAGTTGTAACAGTTATTGTTCCATTGTTTCTGTCCGCCGTCGTTCCACCACGCGGGCTCATAGAGCGGCGCGCAGCGGCAGTGCCTGTGCCGGGGCCAGCGGGGCGGCCTCCAGGGACACTCGAGCCGGATCCGTCGGAAGCGCGCGATCTCTTTGCGCAGGAAGGGCGGGAATTCTTTGCCGAGTTTGAGCTTGCGAAGCGGCCCGGCGGAGCCGCAGAAAAAATCTTCGAAGTCCTCGTCGGCCGCGCGCCAGGCGAACCCCGGCGCGAACAGGCCGCCGTGGACGAAGCGAAAGACTTTCGGCAGAGCTTTCGCCCGGGCTCCGGTTTGCTCGATGAGGAGGCCACGGTAGCCGAGCGTCGAAGCCGGCGGCGGGCCCAGGTCACTTCTTCCCAGCTTGCGCACCGGACTGAGCCGCTCAATGAGCCTCCTGGACTCCGCTTCCGGCAGATTGATGACGGGGTTTCGCCTGCCGCTGTATATGTCGATTGTGATTCGTAGCGCCATTTCTGTCTCCTTCGGCAATCCAATCCTCTCCGAAGCTCGGGCGGCTGATGGAGGGGCGTGCCGTGGCCGGCCGAAGCTTCATCTACTGAGTGACCCTGCGCGGCTTGCTCGTTTCAAGACGCGCTGTTTTTTTTGCAGAGGGCTCGCGGCCGGCGCCGCGGCAAAAACCACGCTAAGATAGTGGCTGAATGATGGCGCCGGCGATGGTGGGAGTCGTGCGATGCCGGCAGATGCGCTGGGGATGATGTCGTCGATGACCGGAGTTCCGCATGCGGTGGCGCTGGCCATTGTGCTGGCGGCGGCGTCCGCCCTGCGCCTGGCGTGGCGCAAGCTGTTCGTGCGCAGCCGCGAGCCGGGGAAGATCGACCGGTGGCTGGCGGAATACACGGCGACGCCGGTGTTTCTGCTGATCGTGGCGGCGGGCGCAGAGGTGATCTTCGGGCGGCTGGCGGAATTGCCGGAGGTGCACAAGCTGCCGGTAACGCCGTATATCAACGGCGCGACCTATATCGCGACAATTCTGAGTGTTACCTGGGTCGTTTACGGGCTGCTCAAGGGAAGCAGCCAGTGGTATCTTTCGCGGATCGCGCTGCGAACGGGGAGCACGCTCGACACCGACCTGGCGCCGGCTTTCGGGCTGGCGATGAAGGTATTGCTGATCTTCATCGCGGC
>DASQHK010000247.1:0-4215 GCA_035632135.1 Bryobacterales bacterium | reverse complement strand
CCTTCCTATTCGCCCGACGGGAAGTGGATTGCTTTTCACTCCCAGGGCGGCACGCTGAACTACTTCGCCGCGCGGCACGTGGCGCTCGTGCCCTCGGGCGGCGGGCCGATTCGCTACCTGACAAAAGATCCGAGCGTGCCTCTCGATGTGTTTCGGGGCGGCAATTCCTTCGCGTGGTCCGGTGACGGCCGCACGATCTATTACACGGCCGGGCACGGCGTCCGGGACTATCTCATCCGCCGGGACCTCATGACCGGGCGCATGGAGCGCGTTGCCGATCACGTCGCTTCGGCGGCCAGCTTCACCCCAGACCTTGCCCATGCGGTGTTCTTGAAGGCGAGCGCCAGCCGCCCGCCGGAGGTCACTCTGCTTGAGGAGGGTCCGGTCGCGCACTCCGCCGGGTCGCGCCTCACCCACATCGGCGACTATCTCTCGGACTTCCCCGCCGTCCAGTCGAGGGTCGTCTCCTGGAAATCCCGCGACGGCCTTCCGATCGAGGGCGTTCTGTTTCTGCCTTTCGATTACCAGCCCGGCCACCGGGTCCCGTTGCTCGTGGAATTGCATGGCGGGCCGACCGGCGTTGCGCTCGATTCGTTTCCCGTTCCGCGGACTTACCCGACGCAGGCATTCCTGCAAGACGGTTTTGCGATTCTGCTTCCGAACTTTCGCGGGTCGGCGAATTATGGCGCGGAGTTCCGCCTGAAGAACATCGACTCGCAAGGCTTCGGCGACTTTGACGATGTCATGACCGGCGTGGATACCCTGATCCAGCAAGGCATCGCCGACCCAGGCCACCTGGGGGTCATGGGGTGGAGCTATGGCGGTTTTCTGACTGCGTGGATCATCGGCCACACCGACCGTTTCAAGGCCGCGTCGGTCGGCGCGCCGGCCACTGACTGGACCACTTACTACGCGCAATCCGACGGGCCGCGCAGCACACTGCTGACCTACTTCGGCGGCACTCCGTGGGACAAGCCCGACGCCTACAACCGCCATTCGCCTCGCAGCGGCATCGCCAGGATTCGCACGCCGGCGCTGCTGCAGGTGGGCAGCCTGGATATCAACCACAACAACGAACTCTACTGGTCGCTCAAAGATCGCAAGATTCCCGTCGAGTACGTGGTCTACCCGCGTGAGCCGCACAGCATCGGCGAGCCGGCCCACCAGCGGGATCTGATGGAGCGCAATCTCCGCTGGTTCTCCCGCTGGCTGCGGTAGCGGCGGCTCGCCGTTTTCCGAGCGGATTATCTCCGCTTCTCGAGCGACCAGAACGTCACGCCATAAGCATCGAGGTCAGCCGCGACGCGCGTCTCTCCCGCGCCGACATTGAGTGACTGGAGCGGCCGCAGCCGCGCGTTCTCATCGTCACTGGGACCGGCCGCGTCGAGCACAACGCGGCGGGCGAGGAGGTTGGCCGGCGCGCCGCCGATCGTGATCTCCACCTGCGCCGGGTCTTTGGAAAAGTTCCACAGCAGCAGGTTGTAGGTTTCGAGATGCTCGTCGTAGGTGGCCAAGCCGTGAACGGAGGCGTCAGAAGATTCGAGGCGCAGCCGCTCGCCGGTGAGGCGCGAAAGCAGCCGGAAGGCGAAATAAGCGGGGCGCACGCGATTCTGAAAATCAAACAGGCCGTCGAACTGCGGCGTCCGGTTCCACCAGCGCGTCATAAGCGCCGTGCCGCCGGGCGACATGAACCGGGCAAAGCGGTCCGGCGCGACGTGGTAATCGCGGATGTGATAGTAGCAGGAGTAATCGAGGCCGCCCTCCTTCATTTGCCAGGCGACTTCGGTCAGGAAGCAAGGCTGGAAGCGCGTATCGAGCACCGGCTCGCGCAGCGACATGTTCCACTCATCGAGGAACGTCTCCAGGCGCAGCCCCGGGTATTTTTCAAGCAGCGCCTTCTTCTTGTCGATGGTCGCGCGGATGCGCAGCGGGTCGCTGTTGTAAATGTGCCAGGAGATGAAGTGCAGAGGAACTTTCTTCGCCGTACAGAACTCGAGCAGAGCCGGCAGGATCGGCGAGTCCGGATTCGCCAGCGCCGGCCCGCCGACGCGAGCCTGCGGCTCGGCGCGCAGAATGGCGGCCACGGTGCGCTGGTAATAAGGCGGATAGTTTTCCGGCGTGAACCGGTACGGGCAGCCGCCGTTTTCGCCGATGTCGGGCTCGTTGGCGATCTCCCAGTAGCGGATCCCGGAGCCGCGCTCTTTGTAGTGGCGGACCATGTTGTAAATGAGCTTGTCCCATGCCGCCCAGCTCGCTGGCGCGACGACGCGCTGGTCGATCTTCGGGAACAGCACTTTCGGCTTGAACGCGATGCACATCAGCGGCGTGGCGCCGGTCTTGCGGATCAGGTCGACGGACTGGTCGAGCGTCTGCCAGTGGTAGCGGTCCGGCGCGGGCAGCAGATCGAAGTACTCTTGCAGGAACAGCCGGATCACGCGAGGATGCAGCGCCCGGATCTCCACGGCGCGGTCGGGCCACATGGGATCTTCCGAAAGCCCGCCCTGCCCGAGCGCAAAGCGGCCGATCTCGAGCGGGCCGAGCTTTTCATCGAGGCGCACGCGGACTTCGGCGTTGCGGCCTTGCGCAACCGCCGCACCCAGTGACAGAATCGCAAGCAGGCAAAATCGCAGCGTCATCATTCCGGCAATCTCCCGGCTTCCCGCCATGGGCGGAGCGCGGTTTCAATAAGCTGGTGCCACAACATAAGCCTGGCCGTTCGCGCGCGAAGCCGGTCCGGAGGGCCGGCCACGCAGAGAGCACCGCTCAAGAGGCGCCAGCCCCGGCAGCGAGATAGCCCACGCCTCCTGATGGGTCATCATAGCGGATTGCTCCTATAATGACTTTCATGCTTCCAGCCCGTTGGACGCTGCGAATCTGGCTTTGTTTCTGCTGCGTCGCGCCGGCGGTGGCCGCGCAGGCCGGGCCCGTGCGCGTGAGCGCGTGGTATTGGCTGAATTCCGCCGCGGCGCCGGAGTGGGAGCGCGATTTTCGCAACATGCGCGATCTCGGCTTCACCGATGCAGTGCTGTGTTGGGGCCTGGATGCGGCGGCCTTCTCCTACCGCCAGAAGGACACGCATCGCGCTCTCGATCTCTGCCAGCGCGCCGGCCTGGGCTGCTACCTCATGATCTGGCACCCCACGCACAATTCGCTTCCGCGCCGGCCGGAATTTCAGCAGCGCGATATCGCCGGCCATCTGCGCTTCACCTTCGATGTTTTCAATCCGCGCTGGCGTAACTCGCAGTGGAAGGCGTATCTGCAGGAGGTCGCCGCCCAGTACAAGAGCGATCCGGCGCTCGCCGGCTACGTGTTCGACGATTCGTTCGGCATCGGTCCGATCGATCATTTTGGCGGCGCGGGGGGACCGGCCAGCGAGCGGGTCCTGCCCGGCGGCGAGAAGCGCGCCGGCTGGTGGGAAGATTGGGCGCGGGATACGACGCGGTTCCTGCGCGCCGTGGATCCCGATCCGCAGCACGAAATCTACCTCGAAGATGAAGAGCACGTGCTGAGCGAGCGCACCCGCGAGGCCGTAGGCGTTGATTTCGGCCGCGTGGCAAAGCACTTCGACGCCGTTGGCGCTTACACTGCCGTGGCGTGGGATTCGCCCGGCGCCGGTGCTCGCGTGGCCACACATACCAGAGAGGTGCTGGAAAAAACGCGCGCCGCGATCGGGCCGGACAAGAAGATTATCTACACGTTCTGGGCGGCCAACATTGCGGAGGAGCGCAAGCCCGGCCCCGCGCGCTTCCCGACGGTAGACCAGATCCGGCAGATCGCTGACGCTGCGCTGCAGTTTGGCATCCGCCACCTCGATCTCTACGGTTACCGTATCGGCGACTGGGTCGTGAGCGCAGAGGACTGGCCGCTGCGCCGGCCAGGTACTGGCCCAACCTACCCAATCACCGGCCAGTTTCCCGGCAAGTTTCTCTACGACCGCCGCGAGGTCCACGCCGGCTTGCGGGCTTACCTGCGCGGCCTCACGTCGCCTGCCGCGCAACGGCCGTAACCGCGGCTCGCGTGCAGGCCTGCGAGGCCCTAGTAGAAGCGCGCGAAGCGCACGCCCTCGCGCGCCATGCGGTCCAGGTTGGGGCTGGTTTCGCGGCGATTGCCCCAGGCATGCAACTGGTCCGCCTGGCACTGGTCGAGCGAAATGAGAATGATGTTTGGATGCGTCTGGGCGGGCGCGGACGCCGCGCACAAAATTGCGCAGAGGAT
>DASQHK010000246.1:0-7364 GCA_035632135.1 Bryobacterales bacterium | reverse complement strand
CGCCGCCAGCGCAGGCTTGTGCCGCTCAGAAGCTGCGCGATCCCCTGCTCGATGCGCCCGCGGCGCTCGGCGGCGTCGAGAAGCACAAAATTTTGCCGCAGGCCCTCGCGAAGGCTCTCCAGGTCACTGACGCGGATGCGGTCGCTTCCCAGCCGGCGGTGGCCGGTGGCCAGGTTGCAGGTCTTTAGCCCCGCGATTGCAAACGGCACGACCCGCCCGCCGTAGATCGCCACCAGCCTGCGGATCGGCCGGATGAAGCGCGGGCCCGATCTGCCGGTCCAGGTCATCGTCTTCGGCCAGGTGATTCCCAGAATCACGGCTGGCAGCATCTCACGCAGCAGCTCGCGGGTCAGCCGGCCCTTGACCTTCCGTGTGTAGGAATAGTACTCACCCTTCGGAGTCTGGACCTTCTTGAGCTGTTCCGGCTCGACCCCCATCTTGCGGGCGAAGCCCTGCGTCGCGCCAGGCCCCGCCGCGACCGGCGGCCCGGTGACGGCCTCTTTGGCGTCGGCCTGCTTCACCGGGATGTTGCGCGCGAACAAAACCAGCCGCCGCGGCGTGGCGTGCGCCTCAACCTCCACCCCCTGCTGAAGCTGCAACTTTTCCAACGCATCGAGCAGCCGCCGCCGAAAATCTTCGAGCGCTCCGGCGATCATCCAGTCGGGAATCTCCTCGATGCCAACGCCGAGCAAGAGATCGTGGGTCTTCATGCCGGGGCGGCCTCCCGCGTCCCGTATTGCTGTTCCACCCACGCCTGCGACACGCCCACCGCCAGCGTCCGCACGCGCGCGATCACCGCCACGCGCTCGCTCACGCTGATCGCCCCGCGCGAATCGAGCAAATTGAAAAGATGCGAGCACTTCAGCACCTGGTCGTAGGCGGCCAGCAGCGGGAAACGCTCTTTGTCCGCCGCATTTTTCACCGCGCCGTATTCGTCGAGCAGCGCCCGGCACTCCGCCTCGTGCAGGTCAAACGCCTGCCGCATGCGCGCTACATCCGCCTTCTCGAAGTTGTAGACGGAAAACTGCAACTCGTCCTGGAAGCGCACGTCGCGATACGTCCAAGCGCGCCCGGCGTGCTCGTTCCAGCGGATGTCGTAGACGCTATCGACATCCTGAATGAACGCCGCCAGCCGCTCCAGGCCATAGGTCAGCTCCACCGGAACCACGTCCAGGTCCAGCCCGCCGCACTGCTGGAAGTAGGTGAACTGGGTGATCTCCAGGCCGTCCAGCATCACCTGCCAGCCGATGCCCCAGGCGCCCAGCGTCGGCGCTTCCCAGTTGTCTTCTTCAAGCTTGATGTCGTGGCGGCGCAGGTCGATGCCGATCGCTTCCAGGCTCTTCAGGTAAAGCTCGATCACATCGGACGGCGCGGGCTTCAGGATCACCTGAAGCTGGAAGTGCTTGTAGAGGCGGTTGGGGTTGTCGCCGTAGCGGCCATCGGCGGGGCGGCGGCTGGGCTGCACGTAAGCGACGCTGTAAGGCTCGGGGCCGAGCACGCGCAGAAACGTCTCGGGGCACATGGTGCCGGCGCCGACCTCCACGTCGTAAGGCTCCTGAATCAGGCAGCCCTGCCGCGACCAATATTGCTTCAGTTGAAAAACAATTTCCTGAAACGATTTCATTCCAGTTCGGCCAGCATGGGCACGGTCACCAGCTTGCGCTCCAGGTGCTCTTCCAGGCGCTGCCAAAGAAACTGCCGCAAATCGGCGGCGGCGTGGCGGTCCCACTGGCGCGGCGGCATTTTGCGCAGCGAAGTATGCAGCATCTCTTCGGCGATGGCCCGCGACTCGGCGCTGAGCGCCCAGGCATTCGCCGGCCGGCAGCGCTCGCAGGTGAGGCCCGGCTGCGCGCGCGTGAAAAAAGCCCGCTCCGCCGGCGGCATCTCCACGCCGCAATGGACGCACGCGCTCAAATCCGGCAGCCAGCCGCCCAGCTTCACCGCCCACAGGCTGAAGTAGGTGAGCGCGGGCCAGAGTTGCGCCGGAGCCCCGGCTCTCTCGGCTTCGCCCGGCCTCGCCTCCCGGATGTGATCGAGCGCCAGCAGCAGCAGCCGAAAATAACGGTCGTTGGGCTCGTGCTCCGGCAGCAACTGCTCGGAAACTTCCGCCAGGAAATCCAGCGCCACCCCGAGGGAATAATCGGCCAGAACGCCGAATTGCGAGTCGATCAGCTCGCAGCTATCCAGATTTACCAGCTCGCGGTTCTCGCGCTGGAAATAAAACATCCGCACGTGCGCGAGCCGCTCCAGCCCTGCCCCGAACCGGCTTTTCAGCCGCCGCGCCCCGCGCGCCACGCCCCGCAGCTTGCCCTGGTCGCGCGCCACGAAGCTCACCACCAGGTCCGCTTCCTGAAACGGATACGTGCGCAGCACCAGCGCTTCACTTTCCCGGGCCGGCATAGGTAGTGACAGGCGTCACTGCGCGCGTAATTTTTCAGGATAGCACGGCAGCAACTACCGCGGCGCCAGCCACGCCACTGCCAGCCACACCACCGGCGCCGAGAACAGCAGGCCGTCCAGCCGGTCGAGCGCGCCGCCGTGGCCGGGCAGCAGGCCGCCGCTGTCCTTGACGCCGGCGCCGCGCTTGAGCGTGGATTCAGCCAGGTCGCCGATCTGTGCCGCGACATTGGCGGCCACGGAAAGCGCCAGCACGAACGTCCCGGACGGCGAGTGTGGCAGGTAATGGGTGAGGTACAGCGTGGCGAGAGGAACCGAGACCAGCAGCGACGCCGCCGCGCCCTCCCAGGTCTTGGCCGGACTGATGCGCGGGGCCAGCTTGTGGCGGCCGAGGGCGCGGCCGGCGTAATAGGCGGCGGTGTCGCCGATCCAGTTGATCAGCAGGACATAGAGGAGCCAGTGCGGGCTCGCGGCATGCAGGTCGGCGGCCAGGCGGAAAGGGATCGCAGTATAAACAATACCCAACAGCGTGGCGGCGGCGCCGGGCAGCGCAGAGGAAAGCTCGCGGCCGCCGCGCATGGCCAGGGTGAGCAGCAGCAGCGTGACGCCGAGAAAAAACGGCGCGCCCGGAGCCGCCTGCCACGCCACCACCCAGGCCCCCGCCAGGTAAGCCACCAGGCGCATGGTGGCCACGCCGTAGTGCGCCGCCAGCTTCAGAAATTCGCTCAGGCACAGCAGCGCCACGAACGTCAGCGCCAGCCGCACGCTGCGGTTGGACGCCCAGAAAATCAGGCCGAGAACGAGCGGGATGAGGATGACCGCCGTGACGACGCGCTTCACGGATGGGGGACGCGGTCGGCGCGGGAGCCGGCAGCCACGGGAACCAGGTCCTCGGCCGCGGCCGGTTCGGCCAAGCCGCCGTAGCGGCGCTCCCGCTTCTGGTAATCCAGGATCGCTTCCATGAGGTCGGCACGGCGAAAGTCGGGCCACATCTTTTCGGTCACCCAGATCTCGGAGTAAGCGATCTGCCAGAGCAGGAAGTTGCTGACGCGCATCTCCCCGGAGGTGCGGATCAGCAGGTCGGGGTCGGGCATCCCCGCCGTGTAAAGGTTGGCGGCGATGGTTTCCTCGGTGATGGGCAATCCGGAGCTGCCGCGCCGGCGCTCGCGCTCGACGATGGCGTTCAGCGCGTCCACCAGCTCGGTGCGGCCGCCGTAATTGAGGGCGATGGTGAGCTGCAAGCCGGTGTTGGCCGCCGTCTCGAGCATGGCGGAGTCGAGATCGCGTTGCACCTCCTCGGGCAGCTCGTCGATTCTGCCGATCACCTGGAGGCGCACGCCGTTGCGCTTCAGCTCCGGCAGCTCCCTGGTGAGCGAGTGGCGCAGCAAGTGCCACAGCGTCTCCACTTCGGCGCGGGGCCGCTTCCAGTTTTCCACCGAAAAAGCATACAGCGTGAGCCAGCCGACGCCAAGCTGCGCGCAGCTCTCGATGGTCTCGCGAACCGGCCGCACGCCGGCGCGATGGCCGGCCACGCGCGGCAGGCGGCGGCGCTTGGCCCAGCGCCCGTTGCCGTCCATGATGATGGCGATATGGCGCGGCAGCCGGGCCGGGTCGATTTCAGCGGCCAGGCGCGCTTCCCGGCTGCCCGGCTTTACGGCATTGAAGAACTTTTCCATATAGTATAGGACCATCCTACAACGGCGCCCGGCCCCAAGTCCAGCCGCCTCTGCGCCGGCGGGCGGCCCTATTTTCGCCGCCGGTAAGTGGCGGTGATGGTCGAGTGCAGTCCGCCGCGCGGCGTGAACTCGCCGACGAGCGTGGCCGAAACCGGCCGCGCCGTGCGCACCACGTCGGCCAGCATGCGGTTGACGACGTTCTCGTAGAAAATCCCCAGGTTCCGATAGGCCAGTATGTAGTGCTTGAACGATTTCAGCTCCAGGCAGAGCTTGTCCGGCTCGTATGCGAGCGTCAGCGTGCCAAAATCAGGCAGGCCGGTCTTGGGGCACACCGAGGTGAACTCGGGAATCACGATCTTGATCTGGTAGCCGCGGAACTGGTTGGGCCAGGTTTCAATGGCCGGCAGCTTCGCATCGAGGCCGGCCTTGGCGTGCTGCGCCGTGTATTCAGGCAATTTCCACCACTTCTTGGAAGGTATCCGCCGGCAGCTCGATGCCGCTCACACGCAGCCGCTCGAGAATCCGGGGCGTCTCGCCGCTCCACTCGAAGCGGCCCATCACCTTGCCCGAGTCGCTCACTCCCGTGCGCTTGAACTCGCAGATCTGGTCGAGCTGAATCAGATCGTCCTTCACGCCCATCACCTCGCAGATGCTGATCATCTTGCGCGAGCCGTCGGAAAGCCGCGCCACCTGCACCACAATCTTGATGGCCGAGGCGAGCTGCTGCAAAATGACGCGCACCGGCATCTCGAGGTCCGCCATCAGCACCATGGTCTCCAGGCGCGAGAAGGCGTCGCGCGGGCTGTTGGCGTGCACCGTGCTCATCGATCCCTCGACGCCGGTGTTCATGGCCTGCAGCATGTCGAGCGCTTCGGCGCCGCGGCACTCGCCCACGATGATGCGGTCCGGGCGCATGCGCAGCGCCGTGCGCAGCAGCACCCGCTGGTTGATGGCGCCTTCCTTCTGGATGTTGGCCGCGCGCGTCTCAAATTTGATCACGTGCTTCTGCTGGAGCTGCAGCTCGGCCGTGTCCTCGATGGTGATAACGCGCTCCTCTTCCGGAATCGCGCGCGAGAGTGCGTTCAGCATGGTGGTCTTGCCCGAGCCCGTGCCGCCCGAGATCAGCACCGTGGTCTTGGCCTGCACGCAGGCATTGAGAAACCGCAGCATGCCCGGCGTGACGGTGTGCATCTGCAGCATCTCCTCGGTGGTGATGACGTGGCGGCCGAAGCGCCGGATGCACAGCGACGGCCCGTCGATGGCCAGCGGCGGAATGATGGCGTTGACGCGCGAGCCGTCCGGCAGGCGGGCGTCCACGATGGGCTGCGCCTCGTCGATGCGCCGGCCCACCTGCGAGACGATCTTTTCGATGATGTGCAGCAGGTGCGTGTCGTCCTTGAAGCGCACGCCGGTGAGCGCCAGCTTGCCGTTGCGCTCGATGAACACGCGGTTGTGGCGGTTCACCAGAATGTCGGAGATGGATGCCTCTTTGAGCAGCGGCTCGAGCGGCCCCAGGCCCAGCGCCTCGTCAAGCACCTCCTCGATGATCTTGTTCTGCTCGGCCGTGTTCATCGGCACCCGCTCTTCTTCGAGCAGGCGCTCCACGATGCGGCCGATTTCCGACCGCATGCGCTCCTTGGGCACCGAGGAGAGCTGGTCGTAGTTAAGCACCCCGATCAGCTTCTTGTGGATGTCGGATTTCAGCTCGAAATAGCGGTCCGCCGCCGTGGGAATCGTGGTGCGGGCCGGCTGGCCCAGCGGCCGGAAATTCGTAGACATCAACCCTAAAATAACACGGCGACTGCAAGCGAAGTCGCGGACGCCTCAGTGCAGCCGGGGCCACAGCGACCGGCCCTGGGCGTCAGGCAAGTCGAGGCCCAGGATCTCCGCGAACGTCGGGGCGAGGTCGAGCATCAAAATCTCGGGCAGCTTTTGCGGCTTGACCCCAGGTCCCCACAGCACGAACGACGCGCGGTAATCGGCGCGCGTCGGCCACAGGCCGTGCACGCCGAAATGTTTGCTTTCGGCAAGCGCGGGGCCGCCGGCGTCGGCGCTCAGGGTAATGTTGCGCGCCGTTTCAAACGCCGCGATCCAGGAGCCAAGCTCGGGCGCCATCCGCCGCACCTCCGCCATCGGAACCTCGCGCGCGATCACGCCGCCCCCGATCATCTGCCGAAAGTGCGCCGCCGCGCGCTCGGAGGTTGCGCCGATCAGCCCTTCCTGCACCGCCGCGTCCGGCGCGAGGCCGGCCTGGGCCAGCGCCGCCTTGGGCCGAAAAACCCGGTCGCTCGTTTCAAAGCCGTGGTCGGAAACGATCGCCACCATCGTCTGCGGCGGCAACGCCTGGAGCGTCCAGGCCAGCAGCTCGTCCTGGTATTCGAGCCGGGCCAGCGAGTGGCGCGAGAAGGCGCCGGTCTCGTGCTCCTCCCCATCGAGATCGGCGATGTGGACCAGCGTGAGAGCGGGCTGCTCGCGCTCCAGCAGGTACCGCGTGGCAGTCAGGCCCTCGCGGTCGCCGAAGGTCGCCACCGGAAACGAGGGATAGGCCCGCGCGATGCGCGCAAACAATCCAGGCGTGGAATGTTTTTCGATGGGGTCGAGCGCCGTCTCGTGCCCCGTGCGCTCGATCCAGAATTCGGGAATCACAAAATCGATGTCCGCGCCCACCGTAACCGGCCACAACACTGCGGCTGTCTTGAGCTTCTTCTCGTGCGCCGCCTGCCAGAGCGTGCGGGCCTTCAGGAACCGCACGAACCACCACCGCTGGCCGGGCTTTCCCGGCTGGTCGTTGGTGAGGATGCCGTGGCGCGCGGCGGGCACGCCGGTGATGATAGTGGTGTGCGACGGCCAGGTAACGGTAGGAACAATACCCAGCACCCCCTCGGCCCACGCGCCCTCCTTCATCAAGCGCCGCAGCGTGGGGATGCGCAGGCCGAGCGCGTCGGCGTCGCGCAGGTAGCGGTGGTCCAGGCCGTCGATGGAGATGACCAGCAGCCGCCGCGGCTGGGCGCAGAGCGACGCGGCGCAAAGCAAAAACAGAAGCAGCCGGCTCACAGCAGCGGCTCCGTGGCGGCGCGAATCTTTGTCGCCGCCTCGTATGGATCCATGCGCTGGATGGCCGGATCGAACATCTCGACCGACGCCGGCCCCGCGTATTTTTTCCGCTTCAGCGCTTCCACGATGCGCCGCAGCGGAGCGATTCCCTGCCCCGGAAAGACGCGGTCCTTCTGTTCCAGCAGCTCGCGCGGCGGCTCGGCGGGCGTATCCTCGAAATGCAGGTGGTGCAGCTCG
>DASQHK010000245.1:0-2857 GCA_035632135.1 Bryobacterales bacterium | reverse complement strand
GCTCGAGTCGCCGCCGGAAACAAACAGCTCGCCGCCGTCGGGCTTGAAGCGCAACGCCTCCGGCCGCGCGTTGAGGGGAAGCTGGGCGACCAGCCGGCCGCTGGGCAGGTCGATGACCGAAACCAGGCGCTCACTGCGGTTCGAGACAAAGGCCTGGCGGCTATCGTGGCGAATGGCGACCGCCTCGGGATCGCCTCCCACCTGCGCTTCGCCGGAGACGCGCCAGCGCGCCAGGTCGACTACCGCCGCCGCGCCCGAGCGCAGCGAAATGCACGCCCAGCGGGCGTCGGGCGAGATGGCGAAATCGACCGGAGAGCCGTCGAGACGGATCTGCCGGCCGTGGGCCATTTTTTCGAGATCGAAAATCTTGAAGAGCCGCGCGCCGGCGTCGAGGATGTAGAGTTCGCGGCCGTCGCCGGAAAGCCGGATGCGCTGCGGCTCCTCGGCGAGCCAGAGGCGCTGCCTGACTTCGAGTTTCCTGGCATCCACCACCGTGAGGCCGGCCGGTCCGCCCTCGCCCATTACGTAGACGAGCTTGCGGCGGGCATCGGACACAACCTGCGCCGGCCGCGCGGCGAGCGGAATCTGGCGCGCAACGGAGAAGGTGGCGAGATCGACGACGGCCAGCGCGGAGCTGCCGGCCGCGGCGACGAAGGCGTAACCGTCCACGCCCGTGCCACGCCGGGGCCGGCAGGCGGCAGCGGCGAGCAGAAGGGCCGCCACGGCGGCGGCGCGGCGAGTTTTACCGGCAGCCGGACGCATCCGCCTTCTGTTTCTGCGCGGCGAGCAATTCGGCGATCGCCCGGCACTCCCGGGCCAGCACCAGGAACTGCTCGGGGTAGAGCGACTGAAAGCCGTCGGAGAGCGCGTGATCGGGGTTGGGGTGCACCTCCACCAGCAGGCCGGCGGCGCCCACGGCCACCGCCGCGCGCGCCATGGGGAGCACTTTATCGCGCCGGCCGGTGCCGTGGCTGGGGTCGACGAGGATCGGCAAATGGCTCAGGCGCTCGACGGCCGGCACCACGCTCAAGTCGAGGGTGTTGCGGGTGTGGTCGGCGAAGGTGCGCACGCCGCGCTCGCACAGGATGACCTGGTAATTGCCTCCTGATAATATATACTCGGCGGCCATCAGGAACTCTTCGAGCGTGGAGGAGATGCCGCGCTTCAGCAGCACTGGCAGCCGGGCGCGGCCGGCGCGGCGGAGCAGCGAGAAATTCTGCATGTTGCGCGCGCCGATCTGGATGCAGTCGGCGTATTTCTCGACCAGGTCGAAGGTCTCGACGTCGACGGCTTCGGTGACCACGCCCAGGCCGGTCTCGGCGCGCGCCTCGGCCAGCAGTTGCAGGCCTTCCTCGTGGAGGCCCTGGAAGGCGTAGGGCGAGGTGCGCGGCTTGTAGGCGCCGCCGCGCAGCAACTGCGCGCCCCCCGCTTTCACCGCCCGCGCCGCGGCCAGAATCTGCTCGCGCGATTCGACCGAGCAGGGGCCGGCGATCAGCGTCAGCGTTCCCGGCCCGACCGGCACGCCGGCCACGCGGACGATGGTGTCGTCGCGCTTCACTTCGCGGCTCACCAGCTTGTAGGGCTTGGAAACGGGGATGGCCTCGGCGACGCCGGGGAGATCCTCAAACTCGGCGGGGTCCACCGGCCCGGGATTGCCGGTGATGCCGATGGCGGTGCGCTGCGCCCCGGGCATCACGTGGGGCCGAAAGCCGAGTCGCTCGATCTTTTGGCAGACGCGGGCAATGTCCTCCTCGCCCGCCTGCGCGCGCATCACCACCAGCACGGGGGCCGCTCTCCTCTCCGCGCACAGCGCGCGGCGCTCGTTGCGCCCTGTGTGCGTTCCCTGATGCCCAGTGTAGCGGCCACAGCCGGGTTGGCGCAACGCGGCCGGTGGCGCGATGCGCGGTCACGAACTGCCGATCAGCACACCGGTAATGAAAACGAGGACTCCTCCCAAGCCGACTTGCAAAGCGGCCGAGAGAGCCGGGGTCTCCATGTAGCGGTGCCGGATCCACGAGATAACGCCGAGCTCGATTACAACGACCAGAACGGCGGCCGTCATGGCCACTCGAAAGTCCGCAAGGAGGAACGGGAGGGTGTGGCCGACGCCGCCGAGAGCGGTCATGAGGCCGCAAATGAATCCGCGGGCCCAGGGGTGGCCCCGCCCGGTCAGGCTCCCGTCGTCAGAAAGCGCTTCCGCAAACCCCATGCTGATGCCGGCGCCGATCGAAGCGGCCAGCCCGACCGCGAAGGCGGCCCAACTGTTGCGAGTGGCGAACGCCGCCGCAAAAACCGGGGCCAGCGTGGATACCGAGCCATCCATCAGGCCGGCCAGGCCGGGCTGGACAATCTGCAGCACGAACAAGCGGCGCTTCGCCTCATCTTCCTGCCTCTTGACGCCGGCCTGCAGTTTGTCCTTGCCGAGTTGCTGGGCCCGGTCTTCGTGCGAGCGCTCTTCCTGCGCCAGATCATCAAGCAATTGCCGCACGCCAGCGTCTCGGGCCCGCGCGGCCGCTCGTTCGTAGAACCGCCGGGTCTCCACCTCCATGGTGCTGGCCTGGTTCCGAACCGTATCGAGACCCAGCGGCCGGATCAGCCAGACTGGCTTGCGGCTCACGAAGCCTTTCACGTCCTGCCTTCGGATGAGCGGGATGTGCTCGCCGAATTTTTCGCGGAAGAGATCGATCAACCGTCGCCGGTGGCCCGATTCCTCGACACGCATGCCGTCGAAAATCGCCGCCGACGCAGGGAAATCCTGCCGCAGGCCCTCCGCAAAGTCGGCGTAGACTCGCTCGTCCTCCTCCTCGAGGGAGATGGCGAGAGCGAGAATCTCGCGTTCCGAGAGACTGTCAAAACT
>DASQHK010000244.1:0-6209 GCA_035632135.1 Bryobacterales bacterium | reverse complement strand
CGGCTGAGCGCCACGCTGAGCGTGCGGCTGTGCTGGTAGTAGCGCAGCGCGAGCGGAAGCTGCAGAAACTGGTTGGTGTGCTTGCCGGTGGGCAGCTCGAAATGGCCGGACCGCAGGGCGCCGGTTTCTTGCAGGATGCGGAGAATTTCGTCTTGAGTGGGCAGCAGATGCATGCTGTCATTATTATTCCATATGGGGACGCAACCTTCAGACAGTGCCCAGGGCAACACCAGAGGGCGCGCATGGGCAGCAGGGGTGCTGGCGGCCTACGGCCTGTTTCTGTTTCTGACCAACGCGCTGGTGATCATCTCGGAGGACGAAGCGAATATCGCTAGCGCGGCTGGCACGAGCATGCGGGAATGGGTTGCGGCGGCGTTGGCGGGGCAGGCGGGCTTTCACCACCCGCCCCTCAGCGAGGTCGTGCTGCACTTCTGGCTGCGATGGACTGGCGAGAGGCTGGCCCTGCTGCGAGTTCCCTCGATTGTGTTCTATTGCCTGGCGCTGTGGATCGTTGCCGAGACAGCGGAACTGCTGTGGGGGCGGCGCTGGACGGCGGTGGCCCTCGGCGTGGCGTGGCCGGCGGGATTTCTGCTGGGGCGGCCGGCGGGTTGGTACGCGCTCTCGATGCTCGAGGTAGCAGGCCTGGGCTGGTGCTATTTCCTGTGGCGGAAGACCGGCCCGGCGCGGTACCTGGCAGCAATGACGGTGTGGGCGGTGGCGCTCGCTTACACCAACTATTTCGGCTGGGTGTTCCTGGCAACGCTCGGCGCAGATCTGCTGCTCTCGCAGCCCCAGCGCCGGCAAATCGTGCAATTCCTGGGGGCGGCGGCAATATCCATTCTGGCGTTTCTTCCGCTGGCGACGGAACTGCTGAACAAGCTCCCGGGGGAGGTCGGGCAGGGTCCTCGTTTGCTGCCGGCGCTGCTGCGCGACGCCTACCTGGCGCACAGCCTGCTGGCGAGCGAGATGGCCGCGCCGTGGACCTGGCCGGGCATGGTGGCGGCAGCTTGCGGAGCGGGCTTCCTGTGGATGGGTCTCGAGCGCGCGGGGTCGCGACGCGCGCTGCTGTGGCTGGCGTTACCGCTGGGGATTGGCTTCGCGACCGGCGTGGTCAGTGGCGTGCGGCTGATTCTGTTCGGGCCGGGGCTGCTGCTGTTTCTTGCCAGCGTGCTGGAATTCTCGCCGCGCCGGATGGCGTCCGTGCTGGTGGCTGCGGCGTTCGGAGTGGGATGGATCGGGATGTTCACGGGACGATTTGCCGGCACGCATCGCTACACCGAACCGTGGCCGGAAGCGGCTGCACGGGTGGCCGGGCTGTCGCGGCCGGGAGACGTGATCTTGTGCAATCACCCGTCGTTTTATTTTTATGTGTCTTACCAATTTCCATGGGAGGGGCCGCGGCGCGCGCCGAATCTGACGATGCGCGTGGCCGGGCGAACGCTGGCTCCGCTTTATCGCTGGCGGCTGGCGGCGCCGGAACCCGGGGGGCGATTCATCTACGTGCGCACGGCGCTAATGCCGTGGGGCGTCTCCGACGAGAAGAGCTTCCTGGAGTACGCCGCCAAAGATCTGCGGCTGGCGGAAGAGGTGCGCTATGACCGCGACCGCAGCGCCGAGCCGAAGAACCGCTGGTTCCCGGAGGCGCGGCAGCCGGAGTGGCGAATCCGGATCGAGGTGTGGGAGCGGAAGCAGCCCTAAAAACTTTTCACCGCTGAGGGCGCAGAGGGCGCTGAGAAAAGAATTCAGGCCGCGATGATCACGATGTCGCGCTGGATTTCGCCGGTGACGCGCGCGTCGTTCTCTCCCACGTAGACGTTAAGCTCGGAGCGCACGCCGAACTCGGGGAGATAAATGCCGGGCTCGATGGAGAAGCAGGTACCGGGAACGAGCGGGCGGTCGTCGTGCGTTTCGAGGTTGTCCATGTTGGCGCCGTTGCCGTGGATCTCCTCGCCGATGGAGTGGCCGGTGCGGTGGACGAAGTGGTCGGCGTGACCGCGCCCGGCGATGTAGTTGCGGGTGGCGTCATCGACCTCGAAGCCGCAGATCGGGCGGCGGGCGCGCACGGCTGATTGAATGAACTCGACGGCGTGATCGCGGGCGCCGCGGACGATCTCGAAGATGCGTTGAATCGCCGGTGACGGCGGTGCGCCGACCGAGGCGGTCCAGGTGATGTCGTAGTAAACGGAACCGGGGCGGTCGAGTTTGGCCCACATGTCGAGCAGGACGAAGTCGCCACGGCGAATGGGGGAGGTGACGCCGGCGCTGGGCTCGTAATGCGGGTTGCCGCTGTTGGCGTTGACGCCGACGATGGGGCCGTCCTCGGCGACCACGCCCTGCTCCCAGAAGCGCCGGCGCACGAACTCGGCGATCGCGACTTCCTGAACGGAGCCTTCGGCGCGGACGCGGCGGCCGATTTCTTCAAATGCCTCGCGCCGCACGGCGTCCACGCGGCGGCCGGCTTCGAGGTGCATCTCGAGCTGCTCGGCGGTCCAACAGGCTTCGAAGCGCTGGACCAGGCCGGCCGAGCTGACCACGTCCGCGCCCAGGCCGCGCACCATCTCGACGGTACCGGCATCTACTAAAGATACATAGGGAATCATGCAGTCGGGCGAATACTGCATCGCCAGTCGCTTCTTGCCTTTCAAGATTTCGCCGAGCGCGCCGCGCAGCTCGCGCCAGCCGGAGTAAACACGACGCTCGCCGGGCAGAGCGTCGAGCATCCCGGACTCGATGCGGTGGACGAGCTTGACGGGCGCGCCTTCGGCCGGCAGCAGATAATACCAGCGTCGCGTCACGTGCTGTTTGGGAGCAAAGCCCAGCACGCGGTAGGCGATGGGGTCGCGCTGGTGGTGATCGAAGAAGAGCCAGCCGTCCAGGCGCTGGGCGCGCAACTCCGATTGGATTTCAGCGAGGTTCATGCGAAGGGCCTCAGTTTTTCTTCCGATGGCGGCGGCGTCAGCAGGCTCACCACAATCAAGCTTACCAGCGACGCGATGAGGGCCGGGTAGACCGGCTCCATCCATTCTTTCCAGCCGGGAACCAGGTTCCACACCACGGTGACAATCGTTCCCAGGACGATCGAAGTGATCGCGCCCTCGGTGGTGGCGCGCTTCCAGAAAAATACAGTCATCACGGCCGGGGTGATCGCAGCCCCGTAAACGGTGTAGGCGTAGAGCGACGCTCGCAGGATCGATTCGAGGTAGGCGGCCTGGATGAGGGCGAAAGCTCCCAGCAGCACCACCGTGAGGCGCGAGACGACAAGAATTTCGCGGTCGGCGGCGGCGGGGCGGAGGAAGCGCGCGTAGATGTCGTGGATGAGGTTGCTGGCCGGAGAGAACAGGTAGTTGTTGGCGGTGGAGATGACCTTGGCGAAGATGCCGCCGAGAAGGATCGCGCCCAGAGTTTCCGGCAAAACGAGGCGCGCGGTGGCGGGGATGATCTCGCGCGGCTTGTCAATGTGGAGTTTCGCGCTGCCCACCACGGCGATAGCAATGATGACTACTTCTAGTATCGTTGTGCCGATGATCCAGCCGAAGACCGAGAGTTTCGCGTCGCGCTCGGTCCTGGCCGAGAAGAATTTTTGGTACATGCCCTGGTTGCCGATCAGCAGCAGGAACGTCGGGAGAAAGTAGCCCCAGGCGGTGGCGGGCGAGATGGAGCCGAAGACAGTGAAATGATCGGCGGGCAGGGCGCGGCGCACCTCAGCCCAGCCGCCGGCGTGGTCTATGGCGACGGGGAGCGCGATGACGGCCGTGATCGTTACGAGCAGTCCGATGACCAGGTCGACGTAAGCGACCGACGCCATGCCGGCCAGAGCGGTGAGGGTGATCACGAAAGCGGCGATGATGTATGTGCCGGTGGTGCGGTCGAGCCGGGGGAAGATGAGATTCAGCACGTCACCCCCGGCCTTGAACTGGTAGCTGGTGATCATCGTGTACGAGGCGATGATGGCGAGGCTGGCGAAGACGCGCGCGGCCGCGTTGTAGCGCACCTCGAGCAGATCGGGGACGGTGAACTGGGTGAAGCGCCGGGTGCGTCCGGCGATGGCAGCGATGACGAGCAGGCCGACCCAGCCGCCGGCGGGCTGCCACAGCGCGGCGAAGCCGATGTGGTACGCGTTCTCGCCGCCGGCGAAGAGGCTGCCCGCGCCGATCCAGGAACACAGCAGCGTGAAGACCAGCACCGGCCAGGTGAGGGTGCGGCCGGCGACCAGAAAGTCGGCGCGCTTCTTGACGGAGCGGACCTTGTAAACCGCGACAGCGAGGAGCGCGGCGAGGATGACGAGCAGGACGGCGGCATACAGCATCAACGGGCTCCGCTTTCCGAGAGCTGGCTTTGCAAGAAGCGGTCGAGCGCTTCCTGGGGAACGCCGTCAATCTCGAGGCGCTTGTGGCGGCTGGTTTCGCCCGCGGCGATGCGCACCGCCGAGCGCGGCACCTTCAAGCCGCGCGCGAAAAACTCGATGCAGGCGCGGTTGGCCTTGCCCTCCAAGGCGGGTGCGGCGACCGAGAGCTTCCACTCGCCGGCGGTGAAGCCGGCTACGCGCTCGCGCGCGGCGCGGGGCTGGACGCGAATGGCGACCTGCGCTCTCAAGCGGCTGCCCCCGGGGTGCGGCGCGCCACTGCTCGGGCGTGCAGGTTGGCGACGCCGGCGGTGAAGCGAGCGGCCACCACGGTGAAGGCCAGCGCCTCGTCAAGCCAGTCATGGCTGGAGCCGTCGGAATACTGCGTGGCGACGGTGAGAGTATACTCCTGCGGAGCAAGCCAGCAGTTGAAGTGAAAATCGACTTCCAGGGTGTCGCCGGATCGGCAGGGTCCGAGGGCGAGCTTTTCGAGCTTGGTGTTGGTGCCGAACACGTCCATGCCTATGCGGGTGCGGATCATAATGCCGACCATGGGATCGGGCTGGGCGGCGTGGAAGCGCGAGGTGACGCGCACGACGACCGGCTCGCCACTTTCGACGACGCGCGTGGGGCGGTCATCGCGGCCCAGCAGTTCGACGCCGATCACCTCGGCCAGGCGGTCGCCGTGGCGGAAGCTGGCCTGAACTGGCGAGACACTCGCCTCGCGATGATTCTCGACGGCGTCGAACGCTTGCTGGCGCTCGAGCACCACGCCGATGTAGCGATTGATGACGTCGCTCGGCTCGCCCTCAGCCTGGATGCGACCGTTGAGCAGGAAGATGGCGCGGTCCGAGATGAGCTTCACCAGGCTGAGATCGTGCGAGACAAAAACGACCGTGACGCCGCGCTTCTTGATCTCTTCGAACTTGCGGACGCAGCGATTGGAGAAGACGGCGTCGCCAACGGCCAGAGCCTCATCGACGATGAGGATGTCGGGAGAGACATTGATGGCGGTGGAAAAGGCCAGGCGCACGTACATGCCGCTCGAATAGGTCTTCACCGGGCGGTCAAGGAACTCGCCGATGTCGGCGAAGCGCTCGATCTCGGGCAGGACCCGGTCGATCTCGGCGCGGCTGAGGCCGAGGATCTCGCCGTTGAGATACACATTTTCGCGGCCGCTGAATTCGGGGTTGAAGCCGGCGCCCAGCTCGAGCAGCGCGGCCACGCGGCCTTGTGCCGAGACACGGCCGGTGGTCGGCTCGAGCACCCCACAAATGATTTGCAGCAGCGTGCTCTTGCCGCAGCCGTTGGGTCCTACGATGCCAAGCGTTTCGCCGCGCTCGACGGAGAGGCTGATGTCGCGCAGCGCCCAGAAATCCTGGTGGCGCTGGAGGCGGTTGAACGACACAGCCTCGACGAGACGGTCGGAGGGCCGGTTGTAGAGGCGGTAGAGCTTGGAGACGTTGTGGACGCTGATCAAGATTCCTATCGTACCGAAACATCCGGCAGGCGGCCTCGTGGTCAAAAGTTTTGATCGGGCTTAGGCGACCGTCTTTGGGAAGGCGCTGCTGCGGAATTGACGATTCGACCGCCGCCCGCGGGCGTCGATTGTGGTGATTCTGGAAAAGCCTTCGGCTGGCGTGGGCGCACGGAGGCGCGCGGCGAGGCGCTGCATAGCCTCCTCGGGAACCCGGCGGCCGCGTGACCGGTTGCGCCGGCGGCAGATCTGGACGGGCACGTCGAAGAAGATCGCCTCTGCTTTGCAGCTATACTCATTCGCAATACGTACATAATGGCCGCGCTCGGCAGGAGTGAGATTGGTCGCGTCGATGTAAGTGACAGGGCGGCCCATTTTCAGGCGCTCGCG
>DASQHK010000243.1:0-1782 GCA_035632135.1 Bryobacterales bacterium | reverse complement strand
CCGATGTTCTGCAGGACCGGCTCGGTGATGAGCGCCGCAATCGGGTACCGCTCGCAGACGTAGCGGACCGAGTCGAGATCGTTAAAGTTGACCGGGTGCACCAGCCGGCGATGGTCCTCGGGAATGCCGGCGCTGATCGGCAAGTAGGGGTATTCGCCCGGCGAGACGCGCGGGCCAAGCTGGTCGAGCGGCGTCATCAGGTTGCACGCCACGTCGTTGTGCCAGCCGTTGTAGCCGCCTTGCATCACCAGGACGTGGTCGCGGGAAGTGGTGGCGCGCGCGAGGCGAATCGCCTGCGCCGTGGCTTCACTGCCGGTATTGAGAAACTGCACGGACTCGACCCAGGGCACGTGCCGGCAGACCAGCTCGGCCAGCTTGCCCTCGAGCTGCGTCGTCCCGCTGCCATAAAGGCTCGCGTCCTCGCGCAAGACGGTTTCCACCGCCGCGGTGACGTGCGGATCGTTGTGGCCCAGGAAGTGCGCAGCGAAGGCGGCATGATAATCGATGTAGCGATTGCCGTCGGCGTCCCAGAGGTGAGCGCCGCGGCCCTTGACGAACACGATCTCCGGCTGCGTGGCGCGATTCACCGAGACCACGCCGCCGGGAATGTACCGGCGGTTGTGCTCCAGAATGGCCTTCGACTTTGGATAGGATGGCATAGCTTTGCCTGTGGCGATTATAGCGCCGGGGGACGCTTACTCGCCGTTCAACTGCGCCGGAGTCAGCTCGTTCAGCAGGCGGCCGCCCGCGACGTAACTCTCGACGTTCTGCACTAGAATCTCCCACACGCGTCCGGCAAAATGCTGGCTTTGGCTGGAGCCGGAGATGTGCGGGGTCAGGATGACGTTGGGAAAGCGCCACAGCGGGTGCTCCGGCGGCATTGGATAGTAATAGTGGGTATCGAGGGCCGCGCCGGCGATCCAGCCCTCGCGGAGAGCCCGCAGCAGCGCCGGCTCCTGAATCAGGGGGCCGCGCGCCGGATTCAGCAGGAAGGCGGTGCGCGGCAGCGCCCGCAGCTCCGCTTCCCCGATCCTGCCCCTGCTGGCGCGGGTCAGCGGCATGGCGAGAATCAGGAAATCGAGACGCGAGAGGAACTCCGCTTCCTGGCCGGCAACAAACACGCGATCCGGCAGCACGCCCTCGGGATCGCCCGTGCCCGGGACACAGTATGTCTGCTCGCGGCGCGCCACTCCGGTTCGCGTGAGTGCGTGGACGCGCATGCCCAGGGCCTTAGCCACGCGGGCGGTCTCGCGGCCCAGGCCGCCGTATCCCCAAAGGCCCACCAGCGATCCGCGAATCTCGCGCTGGAACTCGGCCCCGCGGTCCCAGCGGCCGGCTTCCTGATTCCGAATCATGCCGCGCAGGTTGCGCGCCAGGTTCACCATCATGGCAATGTTCCACTCGGCGATCGGCACGTCGAAAACGCCGCGGGCGTTGCACGCGCGAATCCCTTTCCCGGCCAGGTCAAGCTTGAGCAGCCGCTCGTAGCCGGCCGTGCTGAGCTGGATGAGCCGGAGGGAGCGCAAGTCCGCAAAATTCTTCGGCGGACATTCGCAGAAAAGGATGTGCACATCGCGGAGCAGTTCCGCCGGCACATCACGCGTCTCCTCTTTCGGCTCGATCGCCCTGACTGCGATGCCCGGAAGCGACTGCAGCCGCTCCAGCCCCGCAGGATCCGCTTGTACGTCCACCAGGACGTTGAGGGTCGCCATAGCTCCACCACTTCCCCGCCTAAGATATCGAAGATATCGAACTCCGGGCCGTGCGGCCAGCGCCAGCCGC
>DASQHK010000242.1:0-20444 GCA_035632135.1 Bryobacterales bacterium | reverse complement strand
CGCCGGCAAGAGCTTGCGGTGCATCAGGTCGCCGGTGGCGCCAAGCACAATGAAGAGGTGCGGTTCGGTTTGGGCCCTCATGTGCGCTGAGCCTCCATGAGGCCATTTTAGTCAGAGCGTGAGATGGACGCGCGGCTGGCTCCCGGCGTCACATCATTGCCTTGATGTTGATCGCTTCCCACTTGCCGTTCTTTTGCACTTCCGCTTTCTCAGCCAGGATCGCGCCGCTGTGGAGCGAGCCGCTGATGCGGACTTGCTGGCCGACGTAGGGAGCCAGGGCCAGCGAAGGCGCGATGATCGCGTGAAACCTCTTGTCTTTGGTCAGCAGGCCGGCGGGCAAGCCGCTCTTGAGACACATGGTCCCGCATTCCTTCACGCCCATGTGGTCGTTGCCGGTCAGCGAGTTGTCCTTGAGGTAGCAGTTGGCGTCAACCAGCGTACCTTCCCAAGTGGCTGTCTTTTCAGCCGCAGACAGGCCGATAGCGACGAGCAGGGCAGAAGCCAGGAAAACAAGCAGAGCTTTGTTCATGCAAATCTCCTCCTTCCGAGATGCGAAGCTGAGAATCATCTTGCTATTGCCGCCCCGCCTCCCCGCGGCGGGCTCGAGCTGAATCTCTACTGAGATAGAGTGCGGGACCGGCAGATCGGTTGCAGGATTTTACAAATGCCTCTTGCGGCCGATGCCGGTCACCTCTTGTAGCTGATCGACAAGCCGGAAGGGCCGACGCGGACGATCTCCGTCTTAAGCTGGGGATTGGTTTTGATTTCGGCCAGGAAATCCTGCATCTCGTCGGAGTGAGAAACCACGTTGTGGGCGGCGATCACGCCGCCGGAGCGGACCAACGGAAGCACGATGTCCAGGTACTTCTTGTAGTCGGGCTTCCAGGCGTCGATGAAGACGAGGTCGAAAGGGCCTTTCAGAGTGGGCAGAATCTTGAGGGCGTCGCCGAGCCGCGACTCGATGATGTCGTCCATGCCAGTGGCCCTGAAGTTCTTCAGGGCCAGCGAGCGGCGGCCTTCGTCGATGTCGAGCGTGAGGAGTTTGCCCCCGGCGGCGCGCAGGCCCAACGCGAACCAGATGCTGGAATAGCCGTTGGAGGTGCCTATTTCGAGCACGCGCTGGGCCTTGAGTTTCTGGACGAGCTTCGAGAGATAGTCGCCCTCGGCAGGCGCCACGTTCATCATGCCTTTTTCGGTGGCGCGCATTCTCTCGAGATGAGCGAGGACCTGCTCGCGGGCGGGGCGGTTTTGGGCCATGGCAAGGGGAACCAGCAGGCCGAGCAGGAGTGCCGGCGCGAGATGCAGCAGCCTAATCGATTCACTCACTGCACGGCTATCGTAACATTGGCCTGCGTCGCGACGCCACCGACATTCAGCGTGATCGGGACGCTCGGACCGGTGGGCGCATCGGACGGTACCTGCACATTCACTTGCAGCAGGCCGGTGAAATTCGGAGCCATGCCGGCGAACGACACGTCGGCCGTGCTGCTGCCGATGGTGGCGGTGACCTTGGCCTGAGCGTTGCTAAGGGGCCCGCTGAGCGGCGCAAGCTGGCCGGTGGCCAGAGGCGGTTGGATCCCTCCCTGGCCCGTGGCGTAGACGGTGACCGTTGTGCCGCGTGGCGCGGGGTGGCTGGAGTCGCAGAGGGATCCATCCTGGTTCACGACGACTCCCTGGCTCGAGCCGGGTACTTGGAAAATGCCGGGGCGGGTGGGACCAACCACGACGGTGACCGGCGCGCTCGCGGTTCCCTGGTAATTCACCACCACGCTGGCCGTCGACTGCGCGGCAATCTCAAACGGAGCCTCGGCGTTGATCTGGTCCTGCCGCACGAAGAAGAGCGGCGCTGGTGTGTTATTGAACGTAACGGTCACGCCGGCGAGCGAAGCGGTCAAGAAGCCGGTTGCCGGGTCGATACCGCCGACGGTGCCGGCTGCCGGCCCCAAGCCCGTCCCGAAGATCGACACGATCTCCCCGGGAGCTACCGGACCGGGACTGAAGCTGGCTCCGTTCACAACGCCGGCAGAGATGAAAGCAGGGCCCGAACCGAGCAACTTAATGCCTGCCGAGTAGACCGCAGCAGCGGAAGAAGAGCGCACCAGCATCGTCACGAGGCCCGGCGGCGCGTTGGGCGCGACCTGGATCGTGACTCCGACGATGGGGAACTTGCTGGGGGAAGTTACGCCGCGCGAGAAGCTGCTTTTCACGATGGTGATGGGAGCGCCGAAGAAGGAGATCGTCGATTCCGAGATGGTCGGATCATCGAGCCCCGGGCCATAGACGGCGAAGTCCGCGGACTGCCCGGCGCGAAGAGGCACCGCCCCGCTGACGAAACGGATCGAGCCGCTGACCGGCCCCGCTCCGGCGGCCTCGATATTTATGGCGGGTGTTCCCGAGACAACACTCAGGTTGACGCTCGCGTTTTGGCCGGCGCTCACGGGTACGGCCTGTGGCGTCGCCGCGCCGCCCAATACCGCGGTGTTGAAATTCACGTTCGCTTCACTGCCGCTCGCGCCAAACCAGTCGGGCATCTGGTCGGGCATCACGGGGCCGTCCATCGGCTCGGTGTAAACGAAATAGCGGCCAGGTGGGAGCTTGTTAATGGCGTAGTTGCCGCTGAAGTCGGTGACGCTGCCCACCGCCGTGCTGGTGGATGGATCGACCGCCGTCACCAGCGCGCCCGCCACCGGCCCGCCGGTGTTCAGATTCACCGTTCCCGAGATCGAGCCGAACGAGGCCGCCACCGACGGCGATTTGGGATAGGTATCGGTGAGGAAGGCCACGTCATCTGCGGTCAAGATGCTCAGGATGTTGCTGGCGGTCCGGACCGCGTAAAACATCGTGGCCCCCAGCAGCCCGGAATGATCGGCTCCGAGCGAGTGGCCCAGCTCGTGGGTGGCGACGGACTGGATGTCGTAGGTTCCGGCCTGGAGGGTCGTGGAGAAGATAAGCTTGGGACTGAAAACCAGGTCGGTGTCCTCGATCATTCCGTTCGTCGGATCGAAGAGTGTATTGGTGAGGGCTATGGCATCGCCGACGACGCTGCGGTTGCCGGGCGTGTCGTCGAAGGTGATGATGTTGATCTCATCGGGACGGTTGGTGTCGCCGGTGGCGATAGAGGTCTTGCCCAGCGGCGCGAAGGTCACCCCGGCCGTGGCCACGCCGGACCAGGAATTGGCCGCCGCCTGTAATGCGCCCATCGGATCACTGTCGGGAGTGATGATGACGTTGCCGCCGGAATTGGTCATCCCGGGTACGGTCTGATCGTTGACCCGCACCTGAATGTTGCTGTAGTCGGGCCGGGAAAGGAAAGGGCCGGTTTCGCTCACGCGGGCGCGGATCCAAGCTTCGGATGGAGAACAGGTCAGAATCAGGAGCAGCAAGGGGAACTGCCAGGCTCGCCAGGAAGGCCGCATCTCCTACTTGACCCCCTGGACCGGCAGCGCGGCAAGGCTGCGAACCTGTGATTTGAATTGCTGGAGCGGCATGCCCCTGAGCCGGCCGAGGTCGGTTCCGGCGGGCGGGGGCGCGCCGATGGGCTGTGCGAGAACCACGCCCTGGAGCGCTGGCTGCACCAGGCGCTCACCATTCACGGCGCCTTCCTCGACCTTGAATTTGCCCTGGCCGAGCCCGCGCGCCCGCCAATAGCCGATCGGGGTCTTATAAAGGAATACCACCATTTCTTCGCCCGGCTGATAGCGCGCCATGCCGGCAATCCACATACCCACGCCGTCCACAATGCCGCCCGGCTCGCTGACCACGATCGTGCTGCCGGGAGCGCCCTTCAACGCTTCCGTGATTTCGATTTCGCTATGAGTCCAGATGAATTGGTGAGCATCGTCCCAGGCCGACCAGGTCCGCAGCACACGGCCGTGGACGATCAGTTCCGAGCGCTGCACCAGCTCTTCGAGCGAAAGCCGCGGCGTCATGGTGGCGCCGAGCGACGCGGCCGCGAGAAGAAAGATGCCTATGGTCAGTAATAGCTTTCGGTTCATGGGGTCTTGGACGGACGCGAGAGCGGTCTCCGTTTCATTGTAATGTTATCGGCCCCAAGTAACTGGAACACCAGGGCGGGTGAAAACTCTCGCCAATGGGACCAGTTACAACGACGCGGCGGTGGGCCAGCGGAGTCCGGCGCGGCGCGCGTGATGGCGCACCACGTTGCGCAGCGCCTGGTCGGCAGGGCGCCTCGCGAACCAGTATTTCAGTAGGGGCAGAAACGGCACCACGAAAATTACCTGCAGAATGCCCGTGGCCATGAGCAGCAGCCACGCCGCGAGCGCGATGATTTTGGTGATCGCGCCGGCGTGCCAGAACAGCAGGGCGCAAACAGCATAGACCGCCGCCTGGAGCGCGCGGTTCCCGAGCACGAACACCGCGTAGTTGAGCCGCTGCGCGTAAAACAGCATATGGGCGATCTGCACGGCAAGAAACACAGCGATTGCCGCCAGCACCGCGCGGTCGATAGCGAGCGGCCACAGCAGAAGCGGAAACACCCAGATGGCGACCGTGGAGGGCCACAACACCCACAGCGCCGCCTCGCCGAGCAGCACGTCGAGCGGGACCAGCTTCAAGATGAAGCCATACTGGCGGCGCAGGGCCGGCTCGTCATCCTGAAACTTCAGGCCGCCCGAAGCAAACAAGCCCTTGCCCGCGATGCTGGGAAATTCGACTGCAAACAAATTCTTGGAACGAACGCTCATGACGCGGCGGAGCTACTATCATAGTCCCTCTATGAGACGATTTGCCTGGATCGTCACCATCGCAGCGCTGCTGGTTCTGGGGAGCGGTTGCCAGCGGGCGGCGCCGTCCCTCGAGGAACGCGCGAAGGGGGCGCTCGCCCAGACCAAAGGCCGCCTCCCGCTTAGCGGGCTGAGCAAGCAAGTGGAAGTGTTGCGGGACCAGTGGGGCGTGCCGCACATCTACGCGCAATCGGCCGACGACTTGTTCTTCGCCCAGGGATTCGTGGCCGCGCAGGACCGCATGTTTCAACTGGACCTGTGGCGGCGGGCGGGCGCTGGCGAGCTGGCCGAGATTCTGGGGCCGTCGTACATCGAGCGCGACCGCTTCGCCCGGCTGATGCGCTACCGCGGCGACATGCAGGCGGAGTGGCCGAGCTACAGTCCCGACGCGAAAGCCATTCTTACGTCGTTCGCGCGCGGCGTGAACGCTTTTATCGCCACGAGCGGCGACAAGCTGCCGATCGAGTTCCAATTGCTTGGCATCCGGCCGGGAGTGTGGAAGCCCGAGGACAGCCTGCTGCGAATCGCGGGATTGCTGATGTCCCGCAACGCGGTCAGCGAAGTCGTGCGCGCGCAACTGATCGAGCGGCTGGGGCCGGAGTTGACTGAGGCGCTGCTGCCGCCCGAGCCGCCGGTGAAGATCGAGTCGCTGAAGGACCCGCTGCTGGCGGGCATCGACACCAGCATGATGCGGACGCTCGAAGCGGCGATCGGCCCGGCCCGCTTTGACGAGAAGACGGAGCCGGGCAGCAACAACTGGGTCATCGACGGCACAATGTCGGCCACCGGCAAGCCGCTGCTGGCTAACGATCCGCACCGGCCGGTCGTGCTGCCGTCGCTGCGCTACCTGGCGCATCTGGTGGCGCCGGGCTGGAACGTGATCGGCTCGGGCGAGCCGGCGCTGCCGGGCATCGCGGTAGGTCACAACGAGCGCATCGCTTTCGGGTTCACGATCGTCCCGATCGACCAGGAGGACCTCTACGTCGAGAAAACGAACCCGCAGAACCCGAACCAGTATCGCTACCAGGGCCAGTGGCGCGACATGCAGGTGGAGCACGAAAAGATCTCCGTCAAAGGGCGCCCTGAGCCGGTGGACGCCGCGCTGAAGTTCACCGTGCACGGGCCGGTGATCCACGAGGATCCGGCGCACAATCGCGTGTTTGCGATGCGTTGGGTGGGAACGGAGCCGGGAACGGCGGGCTATCTGCCGTCGCTGGCGCTCGACCGCGCCCAGAACTGGCAGCAGGCGCTGGAGGCGCTGGAGCGCTGGAAAGTGCCGACGGAAAACATCGTCTACGCGGACGTGGATGGCAACATCGGCTGGGTCGCCGCGGGCATGACGCCGGTTCGCAACTGGAGCGGCCTCGTCCCCATCGAGGACGAAGCCGGTAAGTATGAGTGGAAGGGTTTCCTCCCGGTCTCCGAGCACCCGCAGCGCTACAACCCGCCGGAGCATTACATCGCCACCGCCAACCACAACATCCTGCCGCGCGGCTACCGGCACCAGTTGGGCTTCGAGTGGACGCCGCCGTTTCGCTTCGGCCGCATCGACGAAGTGCTGAAGAGCGGGATTCAGGCCGGAAAGAAGTTCACCATCGAGGATTTCGAGAAGCTCCAGCATGACGCGACGTCGATCGAGGCGCGGAAGCTGGTGGAGCTGCTGAAAGTTGCCCCAGGCTCCGATCCGTCGCGTGCGATGCTCACGTCGTGGGATTGTGTGCTTTCCAAAGATTCGGCGGCCGCGGCGCTGTACGAGCTTTGGGTGCGGCGGCTCAAGGAGCAGTTCCTGGCCGAGCGCGTGCCGGCCGACGTGCGCGCGCTCGCGGCGAGCCGCTTCAACGACTGGACGATGATCGAGCTGCTCAAGCGGGAGCCGCCAGCGAAGCGCAATGCGCTGCTCACCGAGGCGTTGCGCGATGCCGCGGCCGAGGCGGTAAGGCGGATGGGAGAAGACGTGAAGCAATGGCGATGGGGCGCGCTGCACCACATCCGCTTCCACCATCCGCTGGCGCTCGACGCCGAACGGCGCAAGCTCTTTGATCTGGGGCCGGTCGAGCGCGGCGGCGACTCCAACACGGTGTTCAACACCGGCGGCACGGGCTTTCAGCAGACGTCCGGAGCGTCCTATCGGGAGATTTTCGATGTGGCGGATTGGGACCGCTCCGTCGCCACCAGCGTGCCCGGGCAGTCCGGCCAGCCGGCCAGCCCCCACTACGCCGACCTGCTGCCGCTGTGGGCCGATGGAAAGTATTTCCCGCTGCCCTACACCCGCGCAGCGGTGGAAAAATACACCACGCAGAAATTGATCCTGGAGCCGAAGTAGAAAGCGGACGGGCTACCTGACGCGGCCGCGGCGGCGTTCGGCGGTCTGCACTTGTCCCTCGTTCATCCCGAAATAATGGGCGACCTCGTGCCACAAGGTGTCGTAAACAATTTGGGGGATTTCCCCCGCGTGGCGGGCGGCGCGCTCGATGGGGCCTTGGAACAGGGAGATCTTGTCGGGCAGGACCATCCCATAGCTCGCCCCGCGCTGGGTGAGCGGGATGCCCTGGTAGAGGCCGAGCAGCGTGTGGCCGGGCGGCACGCCCGAACTGCGCAGCAGCTCCCAGCTTGGTTCATCTTCCACTACGATGCCGACGTTGTGAACGCGCCGGCGAAACCGCTTGGGTATGCGCAGCCAGGCCTGGTGAACGAGTTGCTCGAATTCGTCGCGCTGCATCGGTGAGGGGCAGTGCGCCCCATGTCTATTGTATTCTGGAACCGGGATGACGCCGCTCGAGCAAGTCCAGGAACAGATCGCGCGCTACGAGCACCCGCTGTTCGACTTTTCGGCACGTGAGAAAAACGGCCGCATCGAGCTGGTAATCGACTGCAAGGTCAAGACCCTCGGTCTCCATACCTATTACCTGGAGCTGCACCCGCGCGATTTCGAGAGCCCGCAGTTCCCCTGGACCTTCCAGCGCCTGTTGTACGACGGCATGAACGACTACATCGTGGAGATGTTCACCCACACTCCGCAGAGCCGGGACTAGCGGCAGTGAACGAGCTGGAGCGTCAGATCCGGGAGGAGATCGCCGCCAGTGGCCCTCTGCCTTTCACCCGGTTCATGGAACTGGCTTTGTATCACCCCACACTCGGTTACTACCGCCGGACGCGCGATCCCTTCGGCGTCGCGGGCGATTATTACACCAACGCGCAGCTCCAGCCGGTCTTCGGGCGGCTGATCGCCCAGAAAATCGCGGCGTGCCACGAAGCGCTCGGGCGGCCGCGGGACTTCACCGTGGTTGAGCTGGGAGCCGGCCGCGGCGAAACGGCGCGCGAGATCCGGGCCTGCTTGCCGCAGATCGGCTACCTCGAGATAGAGCGGGACCGCGGAGTGCTGCCGGATCGGTTTGTCGGGGTCGTTGTTGCGAACGAGTTTTTCGACGCGTTGCCGGTACACGTGGTTCGCTCGACCGGGGCGGAAATCCTCGAGCGGTTCGTGGCGGTGGACCGAGAGAAGCTCGGATGGACGGACGGAACGCCGTCCACGGCGCTGCTCGAAGGCTACGTCCGGCGGTTTGCGCCGTCACTGGCGGCGGGGCAGATCGTGGAAGTGAACCTCCATGCGCTGGAGTGGATGGAGCGGATCGCCTGCTCGCTCGAGCGCGGCTATGTATTAGTCATTGACTACGGTTACACGAGCCGCGAGATCGCCGGGGGCCGGCGGTTCCCGGAAGGCTCCCTGATGAGCTATCGCCGGCATACGGCTTACGCAGACGTGCTCGCGGAGCCGGGCGAGCGCGATATCACCGCGCACGTGAATTTCACCGCCCTCGCCGGGCACGCCGCGCCGCTTGGTTTGCGCGCCGCACCGCTCGAGACGCAGGCGCAGTTCCTGCTGTCGATCGGGCAAGCGGACGAATTCCGTTCGGCGCTGGCCGCCTCGAGCGAGCGCGACACCGCGCGGCGCCGCATGCTGCTGAAGACCCTGCTGTTCGGCCTGGGCGAAACGTTTCAGGTGCAGACCTTCCAGCGGGTCGAAGAGAAGGGCTGAACGCTGCTATACTCGGGTCAAGCCTGATGAGGGAGCCGAGCAGCATTCCCGCCTTTGAGTCCTTCGCCGGCCGGGCTTTCTCGTTCTATCCCGCCATCCGCAACATCGAGTACAACGAGTGGACCTATGGGCGGGAAACGTGGTCGGAGATTCTGTTCATCAATTCCAAGACGGGCAAAGAGATCTGGATTCCACGGCACTTCATCGGGCGCATCAGCAGCGCCGAAGAGCCGGTTTTGATCGTGGGCTTGAAGCACGAGTTAGAGCTGAAGGGCGGGGCGGTGTGGCCCTTCGAGCGCCGCGTGATCGAGATGCCGCTGCCGCCGGGCCCGGCGGCGCGCGCGGCGGCGCCCCCGGCGGAGGCGTCTCCCGGACCGCCCCTGCCGGTTCGCCCTTCGACTGATTCGCAGATGGGCCGGCTGATTCTCTACGCTCTGGCGATGGGGCTGGGGGCGTGCCTGCTGGTGGTAGTGTTTGCGTTCGAAGGCGCGCCGCGCCCGCAGGACTGGCTGCGGCGGCGCCCGCCCGCCACTAAGGATCAGCAATATCTGACGCTCACCCGCGAGGACACCTACCACGACGTTGTCCGCAAGCTCGGCCCGCCCGACCGCGAGCAGTGGATCACGCCGGAATCGGCCGCGGTGCATTTCCATGCGCTGTGGTATTCGCAGCGCTCCTATGTGGTGGTGCTGATGGGGGCCGAGCGCGGGGGCGTCCGCTACATCGGGACGATCCACGCCGCGACGCGGGCGCCGCTCGACGAGGTCCCGCTGCCGGGTGGCGGCTCCACGGCGGCCATGCTGCGAACGCTGCCCAAGTTTTGAACCGGGCCCACTCCGGTGCTCTAACCCCGCCGGCCTTCCCCCCGGTACGGCCAGCCAAATTCGCTTCCGGCTGCCGATAACTCAGTCCCAGAACCCGAGCTGCCTCCACCCGCCGCCGCTCTCCTCTGCTCATCGGTGCGACAGAGAAGTTAGAGAGATTAGAGAAGTTGGAGAAGGCGCGGCTCCGCGAGCGAGCCGGCCTGCGCTCGCTGCCGTTTGGCTATAATCGAGGGATGGTAAGCGGGGATTGCCAGTGCCCGAAAATCCAGCTCGACGACTGGCGAGACCGCGAGGTCAGCCTGGCCGGGCAATGCTTCCTGTCCGCGCCGACACCGCTGCTGTTTCACGTGCCGCGCCGGCTCTATCAGGACCTGGAGTCGCTCGAGGCGCGCATTACGAGCCGGCGGGCGCTCACGACCGGCGCGCCGCTGGTGCTGCACCGCGACGGCTGGTTCCGGGGCGAGGTGCTGGTGTCCGTGGACCCTCAGGGCGCCACGGCGCGGACCCAGACCCGCTCCTTTCAGAACCTTTTCTATTCCCGCGTGGTCGAGCAGCCGGGATTTGAGGCAGCGCTGCGGGAGATGCCGCGGTTCTACCGCGACTTGCGCGCCGCCGGCGTGGGGCGGATCCTCTCTATGTATTTTTGGTATCTGAACTGCCCGCACTGCCTGCTCGAGCACGGAGCGGAGGGCATCATCTTGCTGGCGAAATCGAACAAGCTGCTGGCGGCCGATCCGTGTCCGATGATGCTCGCTCCCGGCCAGCGGGGGCGGCCGGCGCTGCCCTGCCAGGTGTAGCCCGGGCGGCCTGACTCGTGGCAGTGCTCACCTCGCCAGCAAATTCCGCCTTTCCTTTACCGGCAGCGGCACGCGCCCGCCGCTCAACTGCGAGTGGTAGACGCCGAAGATCATCTCGAGCGACCAGCGCCCATCGTAGCCGCTCGAGCGCGGCTGGCGGTCCTGCTCGATGGATTCCATCAGGTCGGCGACGAGCCGTGCGTTGGCGGCCGCAAGCCCCGTCCGCTGGCCCTCCGGAAGAGGCAGCCGCTCCCACTGCGCTTTTTTCGGACCCCAGTCGGGCGCCCAGGAGTCGGCGCGCAGGATCCACGCGGGCGGGTCCATGCCGGCGCGCAGCTTCAGCATGCCCTGGCTGCCGCACAGATCGAGGCCCCAGCGGGCGCCGCTCTTGTCATCCGTGAGCCGCGAGCCGAAGTAGCCGTGGACCCGATTCGGAAAGGCGTACATCGCGGCAAGTGAATCGCCGGCCAGCGGGCCGATGCCTTCGGCGCCCTCGCGCGCATCGGCGCGCGTGACCTCGTGGCCGGTGGCGGTGACGTGGGCAAAGCACCACTGCGGGTCGCCGGCGAAGAGGCGCATCAGGTCGAAAGCGTGCGTGCCGAGGACCATCAAGTCTTCGCCGCCCGCGCGAGCGTCTTCTTTGCCCCGCGCGCGAATCTCCATCAGGTCACCGATCTCGCCGCGCCGGACACGCTCGCGCATGTCGAGCACGACCGGCGACAGCCGCATCTGGTGGGCGATGGCGAGCTTCACGTGGTTGCGCTCGCAGGCGGCTAGCATCTGGTCGGCCTCTAGCGGCGAGCGCGCCATGGGCTTTTCGAGAAAGACGGAAGCATGGGCTTCCGCGCAGGCGGTGACCATGTCGCGGTGCGCGTCGAGCCAGCGCGGGGCCACGCTGACGATCTCAGGCCGCTCGGCGCGCAGCATCTTGACATAGTCGGCGTAGACGGCGGGGGCAGCGCCCGGGGAGGCCAGCCGCGCCGCAGCGGTCCTGGCGCTGGCTTCCTTCTCGTCCGCGACGGCGACAATCCGGACGTTGGGAAACTCTTTCCACACCACGTCGAGGCCGTGGCCGTAATTGCCTTGGCCCGTGCGGCCGATCACGGCGACGCGATAGTTTCTCATCGGGCCTCCAGCGGCTTGCCCTCTATCGGCTACAATGTGGGCTCCATTATGGCACCGCTTATTCTGCTTTTGCTCCTTGCTGCTCCTGCATTTGCCCAAGGCAGGGCCGACCCGGCGCGGCTCGAGCGCCTGCTCGAGCGCGCGGTCATCATCGACCTGCACGATGACACCACGCAGATGATCGTCGATGAAGGCTACAACCTCGGCGAGCTGCACGACTACGGCCAGGTGGACATTCCGCGCATGCGGCGCGGCCACGTTGCCGGGATTTTCTTTTCCATCTGGTGCGATTCGAAAAAACAGGCTGGGCTGCCGGGGATCAGGCGGGCGCTCGATGAAATCGACGCGGACAAGCGCGAGGTGGCGCGGCATCCCGGCGACATCGTAATGGCGACCACCGCGGACGAGATCGTAGCAGCGCACCAGCGCGGGAAGATCGCCGCGCTGATGGGTATCGAGGGCGGGCACATGATCGACTCCGACCTGGCCGTGCTGCGCACGTATTACGAACTCGGCGCGCGCTATATGACGCTCACCCACTTCTCGAACACGCCCTGGGCTGATTCCTCCGGCGAAAAACCGGCGCACAACGGGCTGACCGATTTCGGCAGGCAGGTGGTGCGCGAGATGAACCGCCTGGGGATGATGGTGGACATCTCGCACGTTTCGGACAAGACTTTTTCCGACGTCATCGCGACCACGTCGGCGCCGGTGATCGCGTCGCACTCCTCGTGCCGGGCGCTGTGCGCGAGCCCTCGCGACATGACCGACGATATGTTGCGCGCCCTGGCCAAGAACGGCGGCGTGGTGCACATCAACTTTTACGAAGCCTTCCTCGACGACGGCTTCCGCCAGCGCTACCAGGCGCTGAGCGCGGACATGACGCGCGAAGGCCAGCTCGACAAGATGTACGCGAGCGACGGCCGGCGGTTGGGCGTCGAGCAGCGCAAGCTCAACGCCGAGCGCATCGCCAAGCTGGGCCGCATTCCGCTCACCCGGCTGCTCGATCACTTCGAGCACGCCGTGAAAGTGGCGGGCGTGGATCACGTGGGGCTGGGGTCGGACTTCGACGGCTCGAGCGACCAGTTCCCCCAGAACATCGAAGACATCTCGAAGATCCCCAATCTGGTGCGGGGACTGATCGAGCGCGGCTTCTCGGACGAGGACATCCTGAAAATTCTCGGCGGCAACACGCTGCGCGTGATGCGGGAAGTGGAGAGGGAAAGGCAGTAGGCAGGCAGTACGCAACACGCGGCCTGGGTCAGTCCAGCTCCACCGCGCAGGCGAAGCGGACGCCGGTGGATCGCCGCAATTGCTCGAGCACCGGCTCCGGGATCGACTCGTCGATGTGTACCACGGCCACGGCCTCGGTGGGCTCGCCGGGGGTGGCGTGGTTTTCGCGGCGTCCCAAAGAAAAATTGGCGATGTTGATCTTGTTGGCGCCGAGAATGGTGCCCACGCGGCCGATCACGCCCGGCACGTCCTGATTCTTCATGAAAACCAAGTGGCCCTGGAGCGGCGCTTCGACCGGGATGCCGTCCACGCTCAGCAGGCGCGGGAAGGCCTCGTGCAGCACTCCGCCCTCGACCCGCGATTCGCCGCAGTCGGTGGTAAGCATCACCGATACTGAGTCGGCGTATTGCAGGCGGGCGCCGCGGACCTCGTCGATGCGCCAGCCGCGGGCGGCGGCGATCTGCGCGGCGTTCACCAGGTTGGCGCGTTGGGAGAGAAACCGGTTCAGCATGCCGGCCAGCGCGGCGTTGCGGACCAGGTTGGTGTTGCCGTCGGCGAGCTTGCCGGAGTAAGTGAGGCGGACGCTCTGCGGCGTACCGGTCGCGATCTGTGCGGCGAACGCGCCCAGGCGCTTGGCGAGCTGCACGTAAGGCCGCAGGCGGTGGAACTCCTCGGCGCTCACGGCGGGCATGTTGACGGCGTTGATGACCACGCCGTTCTTGAGATACTCGCGGATCTGCTCGGCGATGCGGAGGGCGATCTCCTCCTGCGCTTCTTCGGTCGAGCCGGCGATGTGGGGCGTGGCGATGACGGCGTCGCGGGCGAAGAGCGGGAAATCGGGAGGCGGCGGCTCGGGCGAGAAGACATCGAGCGCCGCGCCGGCTACGCGGCCGGATGCGAGCGCTTCCTCAAGGGCTGCGGCGTCGATCAGCTCGCCGCGGGCGCAATTAACAATGCGCGCGCCCTCCTTCATCTTCGCGAACGCCTCGCGATGAAGCATGCCGTGAGTCTGGGCGGTGAGCGAAACGTGCAGCGTGATGTAGTCGCTGCGGCGGTAGAGGTCGTCGAGGGGAACCAGCTCCACGCCCTCGTCGGCGGCGACCTGCGCTGAGACGTAAGGGTCGTGCGCGAGCATCTTCATGCCGAAGGGACGCGCCAGGCGCACCACGGCCACGCCGATGTTGCCCAGGCCGATGACGCCCAGCGTTTTGCCGCGCAGTTCGGTGCCCAGGAACCTCTTCTTCTCCCAGCGGCCGGCGCGCGTGGAGGCGCTGGCTTGCGGGATGGAGCGGGCCATGGCGAGCATGAGGGCGAGCGTGTGCTCGGCGACCGAGACGGCGTTGCCGCCGGGCGTGTTCATCACCAGCACACCGCGCTCCGTGGCCACGCCCAGATCAATATTATCAGTGCCTATCCCGGCGCGGCCCACCACGCGCAGGTTGGGGGCCTGGTTGAGCACCTCGGCGGTGACCTTCACCGCGCTGCGAACGATCAGGGCTTCAGCGGCCGCAAGATGCGCGCGGTAGTCCTTCGGCGTCGACTGGATGACGGTGAAGTCCGGCTCGGCCTCCAGAACGGCGGCGGCGGCGGGGGAAAGCGGTTCGGCGATCAGAATGTTCATTGCCGATAGGGCCTACCGTGCTGCGAGCGCAGGCTGCTGCTGCCGCGCCTCGACGTAAACCTGCTGGGCAGCGCGGACGCCCGTGCCTAGCTCAACCGGCCGCCCCAGTTCGTGCAGGATGAGCTCCAGCTCGGCGATCACGGCGAACAGGTCGGGGAAATCGAAGTAGCCAAGGTGCGCGATGCGGAAGATGCGGCCCTTCATGGAGCCCTGGCCGTTGTTGATGATGGAGCCGAACTGCTCGCGGAAGCGCTTGACGATCAAGCCGGAGTCCACGCCTGGCGGCGCGCAGACGGCGGTGAGGGCGCCGGCCGGCGCGTGCGGCGCAAACAAGTCGAGGCCCAACTCAGTGACGGCGGCGCGCGTGGCGCGAGCGAGCAGTTGCGCGTTTTCGATGAGCTTGTCGCGGCCCAGTTCGCGGATGTAGCGCAGCGATTCGGCCAGGGCCAGCACCACCGCGGTGGCCGGCGTCCAGGAGGATTCGCCCTTGTCGCCGCTCTTCTTCTCCTTGCGCAGGTCGAAGTAGTAGTGCGGCAGGTTGGCTGTCTCGGCGCGCGCCCAGGCCTTGGGACTGACGGAAAGAAACGCCAGACCCGGCGGAACCATCAGCGCCTTCTGCGAGCCGCCGATCACCACATCCAAGCCCCAGCCGTCGATATCGAGGACACTGGTGCCCAGGCCTGTGATGGCGTCGACGACGAGAAGTGCATCGCTCTGGCGCACGGCGGCGGCCATGCCTTCGATGTCGTGCGCAGCGCCGGTCGAGCTTTCGGTGGCCTGCACGAAGACGCCGCGAAGGGAAGCGTCGTTGCGCAGCGCTTCGGCGACGCGAGCGGCGGGAACAGCTTCCCCATAAGGAGCGTCGATGATGACGGGGTCGAGGCCGAAGGCGCGTGCGATCTCCGCCCAGCGCTCGCCGAACTTGCCGGCCACCACGCAGAGCACGCGCTCGCCGCGCGAGAAAAGGTTCGAGACGGCGCTCTCCATGGCGCCGGTGCCCGAGGCGGTGAACAGCACCACGTCGTTCGAAGTGCCCATGAAGTATTGCAGCCCGTCGAGAACCGACTTGTACGTGCGGCGGAAGTCCTCCGTGCGGTGGTGCAAATCGGCCGCCGTCATGGCGCGGACGGCCGGCGGATAAAGAGGCGTCGGGCCGGCGGTGAGAAGCCTGTTCTTGCGAATGTGCATGATGGTTACGGCAGGCTGACGGCTGACAGCCAAACATACTAGAATAGCGGCTTCGCGGCTCGGGAGCAAATGGCGGCCAGGAGAGGCCGCGAATGCACGCGCATAGAAGAGATCTTTGATTCGCGTGAATTCGCGTTCATTCGCGATCGTGGAGAGATTTGATGGAGTTTCAGGACCAGTTGCAAAAAGACATCCAGCAGGCCATGCGCGACAGAGACGAGGCGCGGCTGAGCGCGCTGCGGATGATGAAGGCGGCCATCAAGAACAAAGAGGTCGAGGCCATGAAGCCGCTCGACGAGGCGGGCTGTTTCCAGGTGCTGGCGACGCTCATCAAGCAGCGGCGCGATTCGGCCGAGCAGTTCCGCAAAGGCAACCGCCCGGAGCTGGCGGATAAAGAGGAGAACGAGATTAAGGTGATCGAGGGCTACATGCCGGCAGCCCCGACAGAAGCGGAAATGGACCAGGCCATCGCGGATGCGATAGCCGCCACAGGGATCACCGCCCTGAAGCAGATGGGTGTGGTGATGAAAGCGGCGCAGGCGAAGCTGGCCGGCAAGCGGGTGGACGGCAAGGCGTTGAGCGACCGGGTGCGGGCGCGGCTGCGGTGAACGACAGCAGCGCGCCCGCTTTTATCTATGGCTACGACACAGCAAACCAAGTTTCAGCCCTACGTGCCCGAAGCCACCGCCATGCGCGAGCTGACGCTGCGGGCGGTGGGCATCGGCCTGGTGATGACGGTGGTGCTGGGCGCGGCCAACGCTTACCTGGGCCTCAAGGCCGGCATGACCATTGCTGCGACCTATCCGGCGGCCGTGATCGGCATGGCCGTGCTGCGGCTGTTCGGGGCGTCGCTGCTCGAAGAGAACATCGCCCGGACGGTGGGCTCGATCGGCGAGTCGGTCGCCGCCGGGGCGATTTTCACCATCCCCGCTTTTGTGCTGAGCGGGGCATGGCCGAACTTTGACTCGCCCGGCGCTTACTGGAAGTCCACGGCGCTGATGGCGGTGGGCGGGCTGCTGGGGATTCTGTTCGTCACGCTGCTGCGGCGCATCATGGTGGAAGATCCGGAGCTTCCTTTCCCCGAGAGCGTGGCGGCGTCGGAGATTCACAAGGCGGGGCAGCGGGGCGGCGAGGCGGCGGCGCACTTGTTCCGCGCCATGGGATTCGGGGCGCTGGTCTACTTCCTGGGCGCCATCCAGGTATTCGCGGCGACGAAGGATTTTGTCTTCAAGGTCGGCTCGCTCGGCAAGAGCATCGTGCGGCTGGGCAGCACGGGTAGCTCGCCGGTGGTGAATGCTGGCGGCGTGACGACGTTCTCGGCGCCGGCCATCAGCCCTGCTTACCTGGGCGTAGGCTACATCATCGGGCCGTCGCTCGCAGCGCTGAACTTTGCAGGCAGCCTGCTGGCGTGGGGCCTGCTGGTGCCGCTGGTAATTTTTTTCCTGGGGCCCGAATTGCAACGCTCGCTCGCGCCGGCCGGCCAGGAACTGCCCTGGGACGCGCTGGTGCCGGCGGTGTGGCGATTCATCGTGCGGCCCATTGCGGTGGGCGGCATGTTGGTGGGCGCGGCTTACACATTGTTCCGGATGCGCAAGAGCGTGGCGGTCGGCCTCAAGCGCGCCATCGGCGACCTGAAGAGGTCAGCCTCGCAGAAGGCGGCCACGAGCCGCACCGATCGCGACCTCGATGCCAAGATTGTTTTCGGCGGCCTCGCCGTGATGCTCGTGGTGATGCTGGCCCTGTACCTTTACTTCACCGGGTCGATCTCGGGAGCGGTAGCGGCGACGATCGTGATGGCGATCGTGGGGTTTTTCTTCGCGGCGGTTTCGGGCTACCTGGTCGGGCTGATCGGCTCATCGAACAATCCGGTGTCGGGCCTGACGCTTTCCACCCTCATCATCGCTGCGCTGCTGATGGTGTCGATCGGCGTGAAAGGCATGACCGGCGTGGCGGCGGTGCTGGGCGTGGCGGCGGTGGTTTGCGTCTCCTCGGCCGTGGCGGGCGAGATGCTCCAGGATCTGAAGGTCGGCTACATCCTGGGCGGCACGCCGTGGCGGATGCAGGTGGGCGACATCATCGGGATCTTCGCCGCCAGCGCGCTGCTGTATTTCCCGCTATTGGTATTGCACGTAGGCAACATCCGCGCCGGCGGGACCGGCTTCGGCGACCGCGAGCTTTCCGCGCCGCAGGCGGGGCTGATGGCGATGCTCGCGCAAGGCATCGTCGGTGGCGAGATGGCCTGGCCGCTGGTGGTAGTGGGTATGCTGATGGGCCTGTCGCTGATTCTGATCAAGGTCCGCAGCCCGATGCTGTTCGCCGTGGGCATGTACCTGCCGCTCGAGACGACGTTCGCTATCTGGGTCGGTGGCATTTTCCGCTGGCTCACCGACGAGATGCGCAACAAGCGCGGCTTCAACGACGCGCAGAAGGCGCGGGTGGATAACGTCGGCGTGCTGGTGGCTTCGGGATTCATTGCGGGTGAGGCGCTGATGGGGCTGGTGGTGGCGGCGTTCCGGTTTTTTGAGTGGCGGCTGCCGAAGATTTTCGCCGCGCCGTCCTTTGCGCTGGGAGTTGGCGTGCTGCTTGTGCTGGCGTGGTATATGGTATACATACCTCTGCGACATGCCGGAGCGCCCGATGAGCCGGCGCCGCCGGTGGCGGTGATGTAAGGGCAGCAGGCAGTGGTAGGAGGATGAAGTGCGCTTAACAAAAAGCTTACTGGCGATCGTTTTGTGCGCGGGGGCGGCGCCACTGGGGGCGCAGGACAAGAACCCGCTGGCGGGAGATCCGGAGGCTGTCCAGGAAGGCAAGAAGCTGTTCCAGGATTCCTGCCAGATCTGCCACGGCGGGGACGCGCGCGGCGGACGCGGGCCGGCGCTCGCCACCGGAGTGTTCCAGCACGGCAGCTCCGACGCCGATCTTTACAAGAACATCAACACCGGCATTCCCGGCACGCAGATGCCGTCGTTTGACTTGAGCGGCGGCGAACTCTGGCAGCTCGTCAGCTACATCCGTAGCCTGAGCGGGACCGTGGTCGAGGAAAAAGTGCCGGGCGACCCGGCGGCGGGCCAGAAGATTTTCGCCGGCAAGGGCGGCTGCCAGCTCTGCCACCAGGTGAATGGCCGGGGCGGCGTGGTGGGGCCGGACCTCTCGGCGATCGGGCGGTGGAGCGCGCAGGGGCTGCGCGACGTCATCCTCAAGCCGAACGAGCGCGAGGGCCGCGAGCCCAACGTGGTGGACGTGAAGACCAAAGACGGGCGCCAGATTCGCGGCATCGGCAAGAACGAAGACACGTTCTCGTTGCAGTTGATGGACACGGCGGGGAAGTTCCAGCTCTTCGACAAGAAGCAGCTCGCCGAGATTCACTACCAGTCGAAGTCGCTGATGCCGGACGATTACGGCCAGCGCCTCTCGAGAACGGAGCTGCAAGACCTGGTCGCGTATCTGAAGACGCAGCAGTCGCGCGATCTGGCCCAGGTGGCTGAGGCACCCGCCGCGCCGGGAGGTCTCGCCTACGATCGCATCGCCCACGCCGAGCGCGAGCCGCAGAACTGGCTCACTTATTGGGGCAGCTACCAGGGCCGCCATTACTCGGCGCTCCCGCAGATCAACACCTCGAACGTATGGCAATTGCGGGCCGACTGGGCGTATCAGATTCCGGGCGGTGGGCCGCTCGAAGCCACGCCGCTCGTGGTAGACGGCGTCCTGTACACCACCGGGCCTTCGGGCTATGTCTGCGCGCTCGATGCGCGTTCGGGGCGGCTGCTGTGGCAGTACACGTGGCGCAAGAAAACCACCAACCCTTACGACAACGCAAAAGTGAACCGCGGCGTGGCGATGCTGGGCAACCGGGTTTTCTTCACCACCACCGACGCCTACCTGGTGGCGCTCGATGCGCGCACCGGACTGCCGCTGTGGGAAACGCAGATGGCCGACGTGAAGGATGGCTACAGCGCCACGCAGGCGCCGCTCGCGCTCAAGGACCGCATCATCTCGGGGATCTCGGGCGCCGAGTTTGGCGTGCGGGCGCACGTCGACGCCTACGATCCGGCCACCGGGAAGCGGCTGTGGCGGTTCTGGTCCATCCCCGGACCAGGCGAGGTCGGCAACAACACCTGGAGCGGCGATAGCTGGAAGCGCGGCGGCGCCTCCACCTGGATGACCGGCACCTATGACCCGGAGGCCAACGTGCTCTACTGGGGCATCGGTAACCCGGGTCCCGACTTGAACGGCGACGTGCGCAAGGGCGACAACCTGTTTTCCTGCTCGGTGGTGGCGCTCGACCCCGAGACGGGCAAGTACAAGTGGCACTTCCAGTTCACCCCGCACGACACGCACGACTGGGACGCCACGGAAACGCCGATGCTGGTGGACCGCACGTTTCGCGGCGAGACGCGCAAGCTGATGCTGCATGCCGACCGCAACGCGTTCTTCTACGTGCTCGACCGCACGAGCGGCCAATTCCTTTTGGGCAAGCCATTTGCAAGGCAAACCTGGGCTAAGGGTTTAGATGACAGCGGGCGGCCCATGCTGGCATCCAACCAGGACCCCACCCCGGAAGGCAACGTCAGCTACCCCAGCATGTGGGGCGCGACGAACTGGATGGCCCCCTCTTACAACCCGGCGACGGGCTGGCTCTACATCGCCTTCCGCGAGTTCCCCGACCGCTACTACAAGCAGGAGCAGGAGTACAAAATGGGTCGGGCGTACGTAGGTGGCAAGACCACGCCGCCGGAGGAGCGCGAGTGGGGCGGCGTCAAGGCCATCAACCCGGAGACGGGCAACATCGAGTGGGAATATAAGTTCCACCTCGGGACGCTTTCGGCGGGCGTCCTCTCGACCGGCGGCGGCGTGGTGTTTGCGGCCAGCCGCGAGGGC
>DASQHK010000241.1:0-4449 GCA_035632135.1 Bryobacterales bacterium | reverse complement strand
TGGCGGAGATTTTGAGCAGCGCGCCTCCCGACATGCCGAATGTATTCCTGATTAATATCACCGACAAGGAGCGCGACGGCGTCGCGGAGCTGCTTCGGACGCGGGCGGGCGTGGAGAGCGCCAAGCCGCCGGTGCCGCTCGTCTCGGGACGTTTGGTGAGCGTGGACGGCGTCGCGAGCGAGTTGCTGCCACTGGAGGGCTGGGCCCGGCGCTTTCGCAGCCCGCGCTACGTCACCTGGGCCGCGGACTTGCCCCGCCACGCCGAGGTGATCGAGGGCGCCTGGTGGAAGGGCCGGCCGCCGGCCTTCGAAATTGCGGTCGACGAAGAGGCTTCCCGGATTCTGCGCTTGCATCCCGGCTCGCGGCTCGAGTGGTCTCTGGCCGGCCGGACCATCAGCGCCCGCGTGGCCGCCGTTTATCGCGCCGAGGTGACGCGCTTCGGCTCCGGCGTGGAATTTATCTTCAGTCCCGGCGCTCTGGACGGCCTGCCCACCGTTTACTATGCCACCGCGCGAATCCGGGCCCGCGACGTGGCCGCGCTGCAAAAAGCCGCTTTCGACCGTTATCCAACGGTTACCGTCATCAACCTCGCCGACGTGCTCGAAACCGTGCAGCAGGTGGTCGATCAAATTGCTCTGGTGGTGCGCTTCATCTCCGCCTTCGCCATCCTCGGCGGAATGATCGTCCTGGCGGCGGGCGTGGCCGGCACCCATTTGCGCCGGCTGCGAGAAACGAGCATCCTGAAAACGCTCGGCGCCACGCGCGGCCGGGTCGCCCGTATTTTCTCCGTCGAATTTGTGATTCTTGGCGCGGTCGCCGGGCTGGTGGGAAGCCTGCTCGCCGATTCGCTTTCGAGCATCGTGCTGCGCCGGCTGATGGAAGCCGAGCTGCACGTGAACTGGCGCGCCAACCTGATCGCCGTCGCCGCCACTGTGCTGCTCGCCAACTTCGCCGGCTGGCTGGTCAGCTTCCGCATCCTCGGGCGGAAGCCGTTGGAGATCCTCAGGCAGGAATAACCGTGAAACGGCCGGGCCCCAGAGGTCGCCTCCCCCGATCAGGGGTTTGTATTGGTGTTTCTCAGGGATGCCTGATCCGAGGGCTTGCCGCTGAGATGAGCGGGACGAGCGGGGAGGCCGCGGCCGGCGCGGCTTGAGAAACGGTTCCCTGCTGGAACCACTTCTGGATGATGGGCAAGGCGTCGAGCGCCGCATCGCGGCCCGCCCGCACGAGGTCCTTGGCGCGATCAAAATCGTTCCAGGCGAACTCGGCGACGTTCGGCTCGATCACCAACTGCGCGGCTTCGCGCCAGTCGGTCATCATGCGATCCTGAAGGATGGAGAAGCATTGGCCCACCACCTGGAGCAGGTTGGATGGCCGGATTCCGCTGATATTAACAGTATGCAAATACACGGCGATGACGTGCGTGGCGCCCATCTCGCGGACCGCGTCCACCGGGGCGCTGACCGAGATGCCGCCATCCACCAGCCACCGTCCGCCGATCTCGACCGGCAGGAACAGGCCCGGGTAGGCGCAAGTGGCTCGGACCGGCGCGATCATGTCCCCACGGTCCTTGAATGTGACCGGCGCTCCGGTCAGCAGATCGGTCGCCACCACCGCCAGGGGGGTCTGCATCTCTTCGAAGCAAGTGCGCCGCAGCGCCTTGCGCAGCCAGGGGTCCATGCGCTCGCTGGTTGCCAGGCCCAGCCGCGACAGGGTCCACCGCGCGTAGCTGTTGAATGTTGTGCAGACGCCGACCGAAATAATTTCCTCGAGTGGCGTGCCGCTGGCGTAGGTGCTGGCGATAATCGCTCCCGAACTGATGCCGGCAATGCAGTGGATGGGGATATGGTTCTCTTCGAAAACCTGGAGCACGCCCACGTGGGCCAGCGCGCGGCTGAATCCTCCGCCCAGCGCCAAGCCGATGCGCGGCGCGCTTCCTTCAGCCGGCCTCCCCTGATACGCCCAATCGCGGATGGCCTTCGTCCAGCGGCTCCACATATCCGCCCCCTTCTCGGTCTCTATTATGATGGACCTCTATATGGTGAGGAAAGTTACAAGAACCTGTAGTACCCCTGGGCGACCGGGACTACCGATAGTCATACTACTGACACTTACCCTGTCTCTCTTGGCGGTTTTTCCTCCTGCGGCCGCTCAGCAGCCGCCGCCGACCCCCCAGATCGGCGCTTCCGAGCTTGTCCAGACCCTCGATGGGCTGAACGTGCTCGGCAGCCTGCTGATCGTGGGCGCCCATCCCGACGATGAGAACAACGCCGTGCTCGCCTATTTTGCCCGCGGCCGCCACATCCGCACCGCGTACCTGTCGTTTACCCGCGGCGAAGGCGGACAAAACCTGATCGGCCCTGAGCAGTCGGAGGCATTAGGTCTCATTCGGACCCAGGAGCTTCTGGCGGCGCGGCGGGTCGATGGCGGCCTCCAGTTCTTTACGCGCGCTTTCGATTTCGGCTACTCGAAAAACCCCGAGGAGACGTTTCAGAAGTGGGGCCGCGAGCGGGTGCTCGCCGATTATGTCCGCGTGATCCGCAAGTTTCGGCCCGACGTGATCGTCACCCGCTTCTCGCCCACCGGCAGCGGCGGCCATGGCCAGCACACCGCTTCCGGGCATCTGGCGCCCGCGGCCTTCGCCGCTGCCGCCGATCCCGCCCAGTTCCCCGACCAGGTTCAGGAAGGGTTCCCCGCCTGGCGCGCCCGCCGCCTGCTTTGGAATACCTACAGCTTTAACCGGCGCCAGCAGGAAGACGAATCTCGTGCGGCCAACCGGTTGTCGATCGACGCCGGGTTGTACGATCCTGTGCTAGGCAAATCCTTCGGCGAGATCGCCGGCGAGGCGCGCAGCCAGCACGAGAGCCAGGGCACCGGCGGGCCGCAGCGGAAAGGCGCAGACCGGCAGTTCTTCACCTATGTCGCCGGCGATAACGTCTCCGAGCCTGCGACTGCGGACCTCTTCCAAGGTATTGATACAACCTGGTCGCGCGTTCCCGGCGCCGCCCGGCTCGGCCGCCTGCTCCGCGACGCCCGCCAGCAACTCCGCCTCGAGCAGCCGGAGGGGATTGTTCCCCTCCTGCTCGATGCCTATGCCGAGATGGACCGGCTGCACGATCCCTGGGTCGAGATCAAGCGGCCCGAGCTGCTGCACGCCATCGAGCTGGCCGCGGGCCTGTGGCTCGATGCGCAGGCTCAAAGCTGGGCTGCGGTTCCCGGCTCGTCGCTCGGCGTTACGCTCACGGCGCTCGCCCGCTCGCATGTCCCGTTCACTTGGGAGCGGGCCGAGCTGAGCGGCGTCGCGAGCGAGAGCGTGGCTGCCGGACATCCGCTCGCGTACAACGTTGCCCAGCAGGCGAAGGTTACCGTCGTCATTCCGCCGCAGGCGCCCGATTCGCAGCCTTACTGGATGCGCGAAGTCCGCAGTGGCGACTATTACCCCGTCGCCGACCCCAGGCTCATCGGCGAACCGGAGAACAGGCCCGCGCTCGAAGCGACGCTCTACCTGCGCAGCGATCGAGGACCCGCACTGCCGTTCCGCGTGCCGGTGCACTATCGCTGGGTTGAGCGGCTCGGTGGCGAGCAGGTGCGGCCGCTGGAGATCATTCCGCCGGCGTCGGTATCCTTCGCGCTGTCGTCGGTTATCTTTCCCCAGGGACGCGCGCGCTCCGTCGCCCTGCGCGTCACGGCCAGCGCCGGCCCGGCGAGGGGAACCGTTTCGCTCGATTTGCCCGCCGGCTGGAAGGCCACGCCCGCGAGCGCGCCGTTCGATCTCGGCAGCCTGGATCAGGAATTGAGCGTCCCCTTTGAGGTAACGCCGCCGCCCGCAACGGGTCCGGCTGATCCCGCCGGCGGTTACGCCGTGGCCAAGGCCGAGCTGGCCGGCGGCGCGACGGTCGCCTCCGGCCTGGTCACGATCCGCTACCCGCGCATCCCGTATCAGGCTTATTTCCCGCCCGCCCGCGCGCGGGTCGAGAGCTTCGACGTTCGGCTGACGGCCCGCAACATCGGCTACGTGATGGGCGCCGGCGATGAAGTGCCCGAAGCGCTCGCGCAGCTCGGCGCCGCGGTCCGTCTGCTGAGTGCCGAGGATCTTTCGAGCGGCGATCTCAGCCGCTACGACGCCATCGTCACCGGCATCCGCGCCCTCAACGTTCGCGATGATCTGGCTGCCGCGCGGCAGCGCCTGCTCGACTATGTCGCAGCCGGTGGCACGCTGGTGGTGCAGTATAACCGGGAAAGCGGCCCCGGGGCTTCCCAGCGCGCCGGCTTGCTCGCCCCCTACCCGGTCACGCCCACGCTCAATCCGGGCCAGCATCGCGTCTCGGTCGAAGAGGCGCCCGTTACCTTTCCCAATCCTGATCTCCCCGTCCTGCACAAGCCGAACGAAATCACCGCGCGCGATTTTGACGGATGGGTCCAGGAGCGCGGCCTCTATTTCATGACCAA
>DASQHK010000240.1:0-4577 GCA_035632135.1 Bryobacterales bacterium | reverse complement strand
CCACTTTAGGAAAACCCTTAATCCGGGAGTTCCTGTTCTACCCTGTGCCGGCATCTTTGGACGCCGCCGGGCAGTGGCCTGTATGCCGCGCGGGAGCCTCGCCCGCCGAGGATCCTTGCAACTGTACTCGGCGCACAGCTCTCGAAAGATCTGTGCACCTGTTTCCAAAGTAAATCCGTTTTCTGCTGCTGTCAACAAGAAAGCGGCGCGCTTCTACTTCACCGCCACAAACTTGATGCACACCGGCGCCGGGTTCGGAACCGCGTCGCCGGCCGGTGTGAGCTTTCCCGTCTTCGCATCGATGTGGAGCAGCACAATAGTATCCGAGCGCTGGTTCTCGGCGAACAGGTACCTCCCGCTGGGGTCGATGGCGAAATTGCGCGGCTCGTGCCCTTGCGTCGGGGCCTGCTCCACCGCCGTCAGCGTGCCCTTCGCCGCGTCGATGGCAAACACTGCGATGCTATCGTGTCCGCGGTTCGAGCCGTAGAGAAACTTCCCGTTGCGGCTCACCTCGATCTCGGCCCCCGTGTTGTTGCCTGTGAAGCCCTCCGGCAGCGTGGAGATGGCCTGCAACTCTTTCAATGCTCCGCGCCGCGCGTCCCAGGCAAAAGCGGTTACGGTCGACGCCATCTCGTCGATCACGTACACAAACTTCCCGCTCGGATGAAACACCACGTGCCGCGGTCCCGCGCCCGGCGCCACCTTCCCAAACGGCGGATCGTTCGGCGTGAGCGACCCTTTGGCCGCGTCAAACTTGTAGATCACCACTTCGTCCAGCCCCAGGTCGGCCGCCAGCGCGAAGCGGTTGTCGGGCGAGACCTCGATCCAGTGCGCGTGCGGCCCCTTCTGCCGCTTCGGGTTTGCCCCTGCGCCACGGTGCTGCACAAACGCCGACGCCTCGCTCAGGCTCCCGTCTTCTTTCACCGGCAGCACCGCCACGCTCCCGCTGTTGTAGTTCGCCACCAGCACGTTCTTGCCGGTGTGATCCACCGACACGTAGCAGGGACCCGAACCCCGCGACGACACTTCGTTCAACAACGTGAGCTTTCCCGTCGCCGCGTCGATCGCGTACGCCGTGACCGCGCCCTTGTTGGCGCTGTTCTCGTTCGCCGCGTAGAGATACCGCTCGGACGGATGCACCGCCAGAAACGTCGGGTTCGAGGTCTCCGCCGCCAGCGTCCCGCCGCTGAGCTTTCCGGTCGCCGCGCTGAACCGGTAAACGTAGATGCCTTTCCCGCTGGTGCTCGGCCCCGTGTAGGTGCCGACATAAACCCAGTAGTCCTTGGCGGCCGCCTTGGGAGCGCTCCACGCCACTGGCGCCGCGGCCGCGACAACCGTCATCCATACAAGAAAACGCCGTGTCATTTTCATGCGTCCTATGAAACCGCAACTGGGCCCGCAATGCAAGGGCCTGCCATTCCGCCCCAGCGCGCAAGGCTCGTCCGCAGCTATCATAATTTGGTGGAGGGGCTTGGCGGATGGGCTTGGCGGAGCGCCCGGCTGCCGGGCCAGGCTGCCCGCTCCCAAACGGAGAAACCCGATGACGAACGACGAGCAAGCGATCTATCAAATGGTGCAGCGGCTCGAGGCCGCCTGGAATGCCGGCGACAGCGCGGGCTTTGCGGCGCCCTTCGCCGAGGACGCCGACTTCGTCAATGTCCTCGGCGAGCACCACAATGGGCGAGCCGCCATAGAAGCCGGCCACCGGCAACTCTTCGAAACGTTCTACAAAGGCAGCCACGTCACCTACACGGTCGAAGGCATCCGCTCCGTCCGTCCCGATGTCGCCGTCGCGTTCATTCGGGCGCGCCTGTCGAGCCGCCTCGCTGTCACGCCGGATGATCCGAATCGCGCCTCGCATCTCGGCGAAAGCACGCGTGAAGACCACGCGCGGCCCACCATGGTGTTGGCGAAGGACCACGGCAAATGGCAGATCGTTGCCTTTCAAAACACCAGGGTTGCCCAAGGACCGCCCCCGGCCACGCCTTGAGCCGTTGGTGACGTTTCGAGGGCCATCCTTGCCTTACCAAACGATACTTGACTTTTTCGTCACCTTTTCGTAAGATGCGTAGTGGAGCTGCAAGCCGTGAAAATTACCGCGCTGGAAGAGTACGGGTTGCGTTGCATGCTGCAACTGGCTGCGGGACGCCCCGGCGAGTCGTTCACGGTGGCCGAAATTGCTCGCCGCGAAGGACTTAGCGGCGCGTATGTCGAGAAGCTGTTGCGCATCCTGGGCAAAGCCGGTCTCGCCCAGAGCCTGCGGGGCGTCAAGGGCGGCTACACGCTGGCGCGTCCTTCCGAGCAGATTACCCTCGGCGACGTGGGCCGGGCGCTCGGCGGCATTCAGTTGCCGCACGAAATCTGCCATCGCTACACCGGCAAGCAGAAGACTTGTGTTCACGAGGACGGCTGCTCGATTCGCCCGGTTTGGCACGACGTGACGCGCTACGTGATGGAAATGATGGACAGCATCCCCATTTCCAGGCTGCTGAACAGGGCCGATCTGGTCCAGCTTTCGGCCGATCAGAGCCGGCCTCCAGCCGCAGTTTAGCGAGGCATTTTTTTTGAATCGGAAAGCTGACGAAAGAGTCACTTATTAGTTACGGCGCGGACGGAAGGAAAAAGGAAAGGTCATGGACACGACGCAATCCATTACGAGCCAGGAGTTGAAGCCCGGCTTCGTGGATGTGGAATCGGAAAACACGGTCGAGTCGTTCGTCAACCAGGACTACAAGTATGGGTTTTATACCGATGTAGAACAGGACGTTGCGCCGCGCGGCCTCAACGAAGACGTCATCCGCCTCATCTCGGCCAAGAAGCACGAGCCGGACTGGATGCTGGAGTGGCGTTTGAAGGCCTACCGCATCTGGACGGCCATGAAGGAGCCCACTTGGCAGAACGTCCACTACCCGCCCATCGATTATCAGAACATCATTTACTACGCCGCGCCGAAATCCAAGCCGAAGGGTCCGGCGAGCCTGGACGAGGTGGACCCCGAGATCCTGAAGACCTTCGACAAGCTCGGCATCCCGCTCAATGAGCGGAAGCTGCTGGCAGGCGTAGCGGTCGACGCTGTTTTCGACAGCGTCTCGGTGGCCACCACGTTCAAGGAGAAGCTCGGCGAGCTGGGCATCATCTTCTGCTCGTTCTCCGAAGCCGTGCAGAACCACCCCGAGCTGGTTCGGAAGTATCTCGGCTCGGTGGTTCCCTATTCCGACAACTTCTTCGCCACGCTGAACTCGGCGGTCTTCACCGACGGCTCGTTCTGCTATGTGCCCAAGGGCGTGCGCTGCCCCATGGAGCTTTCCACCTACTTCCGCATCAACGCCGCCGACACCGGCCAGTTCGAGCGCACGCTCATCATCGCCGACGAGGGCGCCTCCGTCAGCTACCTCGAAGGCTGCACCGCCCCGCGCCGCGACACCAACCAGTTGCACGCGGCGGTGGTCGAGCTGGTGGCGCTCGATAACGCTCAGATCAAGTACTCGACGGTGCAGAACTGGTACCCCGGCGACAAGCATGGCAACGGCGGCATCTACAACTTCGTCACCAAGCGCGGCAAGTGCGCGGGCCGCAACTCCAAGATTTCCTGGACCCAGGTCGAAACCGGCTCGGCCATCACCTGGAAGTACCCCGGGTGCATTCTGCAAGGTGACAACTCGGTGGGCGAGTTCTACTCGGTAGCTCTTACCAATAACTATCAGCAGGCCGACACCGGCACCAAGATGATCCACATCGGCAAGAACACGCGCAGCACGATCGTCTCCAAGGGCATCTCCGCCGGCCACGGCCAGAACACCTACCGCGGCATGGTTAAGATCCTGAAGGGCGCGACCGGCGCGCGGAACTACTCGCAGTGCGACTCACTGCTGATCGGCGACAAGTGCGGCGCGCACACCTTCCCGTATCTCGAGGTGAAGAACAACACCGCCCAGGTGGAGCACGAGGCCTCGACCACCAAGATCGGCGAAGACCAGATTTTCTATTGCCGCCAGCGCGGCATCTCCACCGAGGACGCCGTCTCCATGATCGTCAACGGTTTTTGCAAGCAGGTGTTCCGCGAACTGCCCATGGAGTTCGCCGTGGAAGCCCAGAAGCTGCTAGGCGTGAGCCTGGAGGGCAGCGTAGGGTAAGAGAATTGGAACCACAGATGAGCACAGATGGACACAGATAAGATCGGGGTTTTTATCCGTGTTGATCTGTGTTCATCTGTGGTTCCAAATTTCCGGATAAGACATGCTTGAAATCAATAATTTACACGCAAGCGTAGGCGGCAACGAGATTCTGCGCGGCATCAACCTGAAAGTAGGCGCCGGCGAGGTCCACGCCATCATGGGGCCGAACGGCTCGGGCAAGAGCACGCTCGCCCAGGTGCTGGCCGGCCGCGACTCTTACGCGGTCACCGCCGGCCAAGTGACTTACCTCGGCCACGACCTGCTCGCGATGATGCCCGAAGATCGCGCCCGCGAGGGCATTTTCCTGGCCTTCCAGTACCCGGTCGAGATTCCAGGTATCAGCAATCTTTACTTCCTGCGGACGGCCCTCAACACCATCCGCAAGCACCGGGGCATCGAGGA
>DASQHK010000239.1:0-16804 GCA_035632135.1 Bryobacterales bacterium | reverse complement strand
CAGCGCGTTCGAGTCCACGCCGCCCGACAGCACCTTGCCCGACGGCGGCACAATCGTGTTGTAGGCCCGCGCCAGGCGCGTGATCGAGTCGAGCAGAATCACCACGTCCCGCTTGTGCTCCACCAGCCGCTTGGCCTTCTCGATCACCATCTCCGCCACTTGCACGTGCCGCGCCGCCGGCTCGTCAAACGTCGAGCTGATGACCTCCCCTTTCACCGACCGCTGCATGTCGGTCACCTCTTCGGGCCGCTCGTCGATGAGCAGCACGATGAGGGTGATTTCGGGGTGGTTGGTGGTGATGGAGTTGGCGATGGATTGCAGCAGCATGGTCTTGCCGGTGCGGGGCGGGGAGACGATCAGCCCGCGCTGGCCCTTGCCGATGGGGGTGAGCAGGTCCATGACGCGGCCGGAGAGGTTTTCCTTCACGGTTTCCAGGCGCATGCGGCCGCTCGGGTAGAGCGGGGTGAGGTTGTCGAAGAAGATCTTGTTGCGGCCTTCTTCGGGGGGCTCGAAGTTGATAGCCTCGACCTTAATGAGCGCGAAGTAGCGCTCGCCTTCCTTGGGCGGGCGGACGTGGCCGGAGACGGTGTCGCCGGTGCGGAGATCGAAGCGGCGAATCTGAGAGGGCGAGACGTAGATGTCGTCGGGGCCGGGGAGATAGTTGTACTCGGGGGCGCGGAGGAAGCCGAAGCCGTCAGGCAATGTTTCGAGCACGCCTTCGGAGAAGATCTGGCCGCTCTTCTCGGCCTGCGTTTGCAGGATTTTGAAGATCAGCTCCTGCTTGCGCATGCCGGCGGCGCCGGCGACGCCCAGATCCTTGGCCACCTGGTTGAGCTTGGTGATGTTCATCTCCTTCAGCTTGGCCAGGTCGAGTTCATTTTCTTGCGTACGGATTGTGGACATAAAAACCTCGAATGCAGGGGAAATCCCGAAGCGGATGGAAAGCTATAACGCTGTTTGGAACCGCCGGGCGCTCACGGGCGCCGCCGCCGATGCACGCCGGTCTGCTTCCGCTTGCGGGGTGTTATCGGCGTGATCGGCGGTTTCGAATGGGGTTTCCCTACTACTAATGCGTCACTTTGTCTTCAGCCGCCGGCTGGGACGCCAGGTCCACCGCCGGCGCTATGGGCACGGCCAACTGGTCGAGCGGGTGTTCGAGCGCGATCAGCAGCACTTCGTCCATGTTCTCCACAAACTGGAGGCTCATGACCGCGCGGATGTTTTCCGGAATGTCGGGCAGATCCTTCTCGTTGTCCTTGGGCAGGATCACCTCGAGAATGCCGTGGCGGTGAGCGGCGAGCAGCTTCTCTTTCAGGCCGCCGATGGGGAGAACTTTGCCGCGCAAGGTGATCTCGCCGGTCATGGCCACATCGCCGCGGACCGCAATTTTGGTCAGGGCGCTGACCAGCGTGGTGGCGATGGTGATGCCGGCCGACGGGCCGTCCTTGGGAATGGCGCCCTCGGGCACGTGCACGTGCACATCGAGGTTGCGATAGAAATCGCGCGGCAGGCCGAGCTGGTGCGAGCGCGAGCGCACGTAGCTCATGGCCGCCTGCGCCGATTCCTGCATCACGTCGCCGAGCTTGCCGGTGAGCATGAGCTTGCCCTTGCCTTCCATCAGCGTGGTCTCGGCGCGCAGCAACTGGCCGCCGACCTCGGTCCAGGCGAGCCCCACTGCGGTGCCGACTTCGTTTCTCTTCTCGGCCTGCAGATCGCGGAACTTGGGAACGCCGAGATAGTCGGGGACGCTTTCGGCCCTGATGGTGAGGGCGAGCGTCTCCTTGGGCGCCTTGACCGCCTTGCGCGCCACCTTGCGGCAGACGTTGGCGATCTCCCGCTCCAGATTCCGAACGCCCGACTCGCGCGTGTACTCCTGGATCATGCGCACCAGGCCGTCGTCGGCGAAGCTGAGCTGCTTTTCAGTGAGGCCGGTCTCCTGCCGCTGCCGCTTCACCAGGAAGCGCTTGCCGATCTCGACTTTTTCCTGCTCGGTGTAGCCGCTCAGGCGGATGATCTCCATGCGGTCCTGGAGCGCCGGCGGAATGGTGTGCAGTACGTTGGCCGTGCAGATGAAGAACACCTTGCTCAGGTCGTACTCGACGTCGAGGTAGTGATCCATGAACATGTAGTTCTGTTCGGGATCGAGCACTTCCATCAGCGCCGAGGAAGGATCGCCGCGGAAATCGGTGGACATCTTGTCCACCTCATCGAGCATGAACACCGGGTTGCGGGTGCCGGCCTTCTTCATCATCTGGATGATCTGGCCGGGCAGGGCGCCGATGTAGGTGCGGCGGTGGCCACGGACTTCGGCTTCGTCGCGCACGCCGCCGAGCGAGAGGCGCACGAACTTGCGCCCGGTGGCCTTGGCGATCGACATGCCGAGCGAGGTCTTGCCGACGCCCGGCGGGCCGACAAAGCAGAGGATGGAGCCCTTGGGGTTCTTCACCAGGCGGCGCACGGCCAGGAACTCGAGAATGCGCTCTTTGATTTTTTCCAGGCCGTAGTGGTCGGTTTCGAGCACATTCTCGGCGAAGCTGAGGTCGCGAATCTCCTTCGACTTCTTCTTCCACGGCACGGCCAGCAGCCAGTCGAGGTAATTGCGCGAGACGGTTGACTCGGCCGACATGGGCGGCATGTTCTCCAGGCGCTTCAATTCGGCGAGGGCCTTCTCCTGGGCGTCCTTGGTCATGCCGGCCAGCTCGATTTTTTTCTTCAGCTCGTCGAACTCGCTCTTCTCGCCGCGGCCGAGTTCTTTCTGGATGGCCTTGATCTTTTCGTTGAGGTAATACTCTTTCTGGGCCTTCTCCATCTGCCGCTTCACGCGGCCCTGGATGGTGCGGTCCATGTTGAGCTTCTCGATCTCGATATCGAGAACGTCGGCCACGCGGGTGAGCCGGTCGATGGGATCGAAGATCTCGAGCAGATCCTGTTTTTCCTCGATGGTAAGCTGCAGGTTGGCGCCGATGGTGTCGGCCAGCTTGCCGGGATCATCGACGCGCACCGCGGCGATCATGGTTTCGTAATTCAGATTCTGGCTGAGCTTGACGTACTGCTCGAAAAGCGAGGTGACGCGTCCGGTCAGCGCTTCCAGCTGCTGCCCGCCTTCGGCCTTGTAGGAAACGGTCTTGACGATGGCCCGGAAGAAGCCCTCGTCCTCGCTGACGGAGACGACTTTCGCCCGCTCGACACCCTCCACCAGGACCTTGATATTGCCATCCGGCAGCTTCAGGCTTTGCACGATATTGACAATGGTGCCGACGCTGTAAATCTCGTTGGGGCGAGGTTCGTCGACCGAGGCGTCGTGCTGCGTGGCCAGGAAAATTTTCTTGTCGGCGGCCAGCGCTTCTTCGAGCGCGTGGACGCTCGATTCGCGACCCACGACGAACGGCGTCATCATGTACGGAAAGATGACCACGTCGCGGATGGGCATCATCGGCAGGCGCTTGGTCTCGGACTTCTCTCGGGATGTCTGCATAAGAACCCTGGGGCCGGCGGGGGACTCCTCCTACCCGCAAAAGACCGGCCGGGCTATCCTGCTTTCTCCAGAAGATTTAAAAAGTTCAAATCGTGGCTCAGCACCATCTCGCGGGTGACCGTAAAGTCCCTGACCTTCTTGTGGGATGGCAGATAGTACATCAGATCCAGCATCAGCTCTTCCAGGATCATCCGCAGGCCGCGCGCTCCAACTTTTCGCTCGAGCGCCAGGTCGGCGATGGCATCCACGGCCTCGTCGTCGAAGTGCAGCCGGACGTTCTCGAACTCGAACAATTTCTGATATTGCCGCACAATCGCGTTGCGCGGCCGGGTAAGGATCTGGACCAGCGCGTCGCGGTCGAGGTCCCCCAGCACGGCCACCACGGGCAGGCGGCCGACGAACTCGGGGATGAAGCCGAACTTGATCAGGTCATGCGGCTGCGCCTGCTCGAGCAGGTCGATATCCCGGCTGCCGGGGCCGCCGCCCTTCCGCTTCTCTTCTTCCACCACTTCCGGGGAGCGGAAACCGACCGACTTCTTGCCTACGCGACGCCCGATCACCTTCTCCAGGCCCACGAACGCTCCGCCGCACACGAAGAGAATGTTGGTGGTGTCGACCGGCGTAAATTCCTGGTGAGGGTGCTTGCGGCCGCCCTGCGGCGGCACGTTGGCAATCGTGCCCTCGAGGATCTTCAGTAGCGCCTGTTGCACGCCTTCGCCCGAGACGTCGCGGGTGATGGAGGGGTTCTCGTCCTTGCGGCCGATCTTATCGATCTCGTCGATATAAATGATGCCCTGTTGCGTGCGCTGCACATCTCCATCGGCGGCCTGGAGCAGCTTCAGAATAATGTTCTCGACGTCCTCGCCGACGTAGCCGGCTTCGGTGAGCGTAGTGGCGTCCACGATGGCAAAGGGAACGTCCAGGATCTTGGCCAGCGTTTGCGCCAGCAGCGTCTTGCCGGTGCCGGTGGGGCCGATGAGCAGAATATTGCTCTTGGCCAGCTCGACATCGCTCAGCCGCTGCTTGCTCATCGAGATGCGCTTGTAGTGGTTGTAGACGGCTACGGCGAGCTTCTTCTTGGGCGCGTCCTGGCCGATGACGTATTGATCGAGCAGCTCCTTGATTTCCTGCGGCTTCTGTAAACGCTGCGTGGCCGAGGGAACACGCTCGGCCTTGTCGTCCTCGAGGATGGAGTTGCAGACGGCGACGCACTCGTCGCAGATGTAAGCCTTGGGATAGTCGCTGGGCGTAGAGATGAGCTTGCCTACGACCTCCTGGCTCTTATGGCAGAACGAACAGCGCAACGATTCATCCGCCCCAGTTCTCTTCACTACGAACCCCTCCGCTTTGCTTCCCGGGTCACAGCCCTCTGCCCGCCTTTATTATGCGGCCACAGGGCAGGACTTGGCAATAGATCATCGTCACTTAACAGCCAAAGTAAGGAAAAACACCTAAACCCGCCTTTTCGGCAGAGGCCGCGCCGGACCGGTTTTGGGCGGGCGGTCCTGCGGCGGGCCCGCGGGCGATCCGGCCTTTTCCGGCCTTCAATGCTTGGCGATAATCTCATCCACCAGCCCGTATTCCTTGGCCTGGTCGGCGTTCATGATGAAGTCGCGCTCCACGTCGCGCTGGATTTTTTCGATCGCCTGGCCGGTGTGCTGGGCCAAAATCTCGCTGGTAATCTCCCGCATGCGCAGGATTTCGCGCGCCTGAATGTCGATGTCGGTGGCCTGGCCGGAGAGGCCCCCGAGCGAGGGCTGATGGATCAGCACGCGCGAGTTGGGGAGAGCGAAGCGCTTGCCCTTGGTGCCGGCTGCCAGCAGCAACGCAGCCATGGAGGCCGCCTGCCCGATGCAATAAGTGGTGATGTCGGGGCGGATGAACTGCATCGTATCGTAGATGGCCATGCCGGCGGTGATGGAACCGCCCGGCGAATTGATGTAGAGCGAAATGTCCTTCTCGGGATCCTCGGCCTCCAGATACAGCAACTGCGCGGTGACCAGGTTGGCGACGGTGTCGTCAATCGGAAAACCTAAAAAAATGATGTTGTCGCGCAGCAGGCGCGAGTAAATGTCGTAGGCGCGCTCGCCGCGATTGGTCTGCTCGACGACCATCGGTACGAGTCCCTGGTACGCACTCGGCATGCATTCACCTCGGTGGAGCTTTTGACCTGAGCCGGGGACCTGCGGAGCCCGTCCCCAGCGGCTCCGGCGCGGGAAGGCCAACCGCGCGGTCAGCCTTTCCGGGCCTGTTCAAACAGAAATTGTAACGTCTTTTCGCTGCGTATCTGCGAGCTGAGGCGATTGAGAGCGCCCGTCTCGGCCAGCTTGGCCCGCGCGGCGGCTACCGGCTGCCCGGTCTGCCGCGCATACGCCTGCACCTGGCGGTCAACCTCCTCCTGCGTCACGTGAATGTGCTCCTCGGCGGCGATCTTTTCCAGAATCAGTCCGGCTTTGATCTCCCGAATGGAGCGCGGCTGCTCCACTTCCTGAATCTTGTTCCAGTCGAGGCGCAGCTTGGTCGGATCGACGCCCTGCTCGGCCAGCGACCGCAGGCTGCGCTCGACGTTGGCATTGATCTGACGCTCGACCAGCTTCTCGGGCACCGGGAAATCATGGGCGTCCACCAGCTTGTCAATCAGCTTGGCCTTGGCGTCGCGCTGCGCCTGCTGCCGCTTTTGGGCTTCGAGTTCGGTGCGGAGGCGGTCGCGCAGCTCGGCCAGGTCCCGGAAGTCGCCTTCGTCTTTGGCCAGCTCGTCGTTCAACTCCGGCAGCTCCTTGCTGCGCAAACCGAGCACCGCAACCTCGAAGGGAACCGTCTTGCCCGCCAGCTTCCGCTCGCCGTAGTCCTCCGGATAGGTGACCTCGATATCCTTCTTATCGCCCGGCGAGAGGCCGCGCAAGTTTTCGGTGAAGGCCGGCAGCGTGTCTTCGCCGCCGATCTCGACCGTCAGCTCGTCCTGGCGGATCGGCGCGAGGCCCGGCGGCGTCGATTTCGACTCGAGGCGAATCACGCCGATGTCGCCGTCGGCGAGGGGCCGCGGGTCCAGGTTGCGGTAGACGGCGTGCTTCTCGCGTATGCGCTCCAGCTCCGCGTTGATCTCCTCTGCGGTGGCGTCGGGCTCGTCGTACTCGACCGGCAGGCCCCGATACTCCTGCAAATCGAACTGCGGCAGCACCTCGAACTCGGCCTTGAAGCGCAGCGGCTCGCCCGGCTCGAAGTGCACGTCGCTGACGTCGGGGGTGCCCACCGGGTGCAGTCCGTCCAATTCGATCTGCTGGTAGAGGTGGCGCGGAATCAGCGCCTCCATCACCTCTTTGCGGATCTCCTCGGAGAAGCGCAGGCGCACCATCGACGCGGGGGCCTTGCCCGGCCGGAAGCCGGGAATCCTGGCGCGGCTCCTGATTTTGGTGATTACGCGCTCGGTTTCCTGTTCCACCGCCTCGGGCGGAACGGTGATTTCGAGCTCATGTTTGCAGCCATCGACGAGGGGCAAGCCAGCCTCTCCCTAAACTTACCGAATACCGCAAAGCGCGCAGGCTGTCAATTGCGACCCGCGCGTCGCCGGGCGTTAACGCACCAGAATTTCCATCCACTGGCCGCGCCGCTCCCAGCGGGCGGCGCGGCGGAGATGGAAGCGCGCCATCACCGATTCCGGCGAAAGCTGCGGCACGTAGCCGAAGTATTTCTCGAGGAGCCGCGCCGCCGGCGGCCAATTCTGCCAGCCGCGGGCCGGCTCCCAGCTCCGGGAATAGAGGGCCACGACCTGCAATTGCTCGGGATGGACCGCGTCCCAGCTTGCCGGCTGGAAATTCTCAAGCGGCGCCACCGGCAGCGGACGCGGCACATAGCCCGCCATCGGATTGGCGAGAGCATCGGTCAGCGGCCAGGCGGTGGTGATGGTCCGGCCGGCGGCGTTTTCCGAGAGCCACCACGCGGCCTGCTGCTGGAGGCGGATGAAATCGGTGACCGCGAGGTTATCTTCATAGCCGAACGGGTACGGCGGGTTCCACCAGTTGCAGAGGGAAAGGCCGGCCAGCAGCGCGGCCAGCGCAGCGTAACGGAGGCGCGGCTCGAGCCATTCGAGCGCCGCCGCCGTGGCGATGTATAAGAGAGCCATCGCCGGCAGCAGGTAGCGCAGCAGGATCGCGCCGCCCAGCGCGCTGTGGAGCGCCAGATAGGCCGCTGCGACCGCGCCAACGATCCGCCACTCGCGGGCCCGCAGGGCGCCGCGGCGCACCGTCCAGATCAGCAGGCCCGAGGCGATCCAATGGAAATTGGCGAAGCCCAGTTGGTAGAGCCGCCGCAGCAGGACCAGTGGAACCCGCCAGAGGCGCAGCGCCGCAGTGAGGTTGTAGCGCTCGAACCCGGCGTTGCCGAGCCAGTGGCCGGTCAGCGAGCGAACCAGGACGAGCCAGCACGCTAGCGCGACAAGCGGCAGCAGCAGCGGCAGCGCCCACTTCTTTCGAGGCCGGGCAAACAAAGCCAACACCAGCGGCACGATCACGCCGGTCTCCTTGGTCAGCGCGAGCGCTGTGGCTGCGGCCGCGCCGGGCCAGCGGCGTTGGTCGAAAAACCAACAGAGCGTCAGCAGGACCCAGAATGTAGCCGGCAGGTCGAGATGGGCCAGCATGCTCTGGGCCACGAACGGGGGCGAGACAGCCAGCAGCGTCACGGCCATCCAAGCCGCGTGCGCGCCGCTCAGCCGGCGGGCTAGCACGAACGCCGCCGTCAGCGTCGCGGCGCCAACCGCCAGCATCGCCGCGCGCGTTACCGGCACGGCGAAGCCGAACAGCCGCCATGCCAGCGCCAGGTACAGCATCAGCAACGGCGGATGCACGTTGGGCAGCGTGGAATGCGGCACCAGCGCGCCTGACACCAGCACGTCGTGCGCCGCGGGAACGAAATAGCCCAGCTCATCCCAGTGGTAGGGAAGGCGCAGGAAAGAAAGGTGAGTGATCAGCAGGAACGCAAAAGACAGCCCGAAGCAGACGAGCACGGCCGGGATCTGGCGGTCCGGGCCGGCGGGCTCACTGCACGACACCCATCCCTGCCTTGGGATCCAGCTTGATTTCGCCGAAGGTGCTCTCGTATTGCGAGACGTTCTGCTGCAAGACGTTGAGCAGCGCCTTGGCCTGCTGGGGGCTGACGTAGATCCCCTGGAACGTTTCGATATTCACCGCCTCGGGGCTGGTCTGGCTGACGGTGCCGAACTCGAGATAAAAGTCCCACAGGTTGACGCGCATCTGCACGCTGTTGGCGTAGCTTTCGCGGAAGTCGGCGCGGCGGACCAGGTTGACCTTCACGGGTTGAGGTTGGGTCATGCGCTCTATGCTGACGCAGGTTGGGGGCGGCGTCAACCGGTGCGATAGAATTGCAGAATCCCATGCGGGGGCTTTTGTCATCTCCGGATTCCCGCGGCCGGCGCGGGTACGCCTGCAAGGTCTGGATGGCCCGGCAACTCGAAGAGAAACACCTGGGCGGCCATTATCACGTTTGGTTCTCGCAGGAGTTGAACCCGATCCAAAACGGCGACTCGTCCAATCCCGCGTGGCTCTACCTCACGATCGATCGCGCCGTGAAGAAGGGCGACGTCAATCACCCCAAGATCCGGGATGTGCGGGCCAAGCTGGTTCGAGTCGTCACCCGGCGACTCGGGACGGCCAGCGCCGGCCTCGCCAGAGAACTGAAGCGCGAGATCCGAAAGGCTCCGCTTGCGATGTTTCGACCCCAGCTTTGGATGCTCAGCCTGTCTGCTATTTCTTCGGAGCGCGTGAAAAGCAGCGGGGCAACGCCCGGCTGGGACGAGCGGCACGTGGATGACTTAGGGGCCGGAGAGTTCGAAGTAATCGTCGAGTAGAGCGCCGCCTACTCTTCATCAGCAGTGTCGCCGTAACGCAGCCCCTCGTCCCGCAAGTAGTCTTTGAACGCGGCCAACTCGGGGCTCGGCGCGCGGGGCGCCTTCCTGGCGCTCTGCACCAGATTCAGCGTTCGCTGATAGTCTTCCCGGACCGTTGCCATGACCTTGGGGTCCGGCGCTCGCCGCCGAATCTCCTCCATCCTCCGTCGCGCTTCGGCTGCCAGATCCGAAGCCTCCGGCGGCCGGATGTCGAACCATTTGGCGTCTCCGCAAACCAGGTCCAGTTGCTCCCAGAGGGTCAAGTAGAGGTCGCTCAGCATCTCATACTCGGACGGAATGGGCGCTTGCTGAGGAGTAGCCATATCAATCCTCATCTCCTCCATCTATTCGACATTATCCGCCCAACTCTTCATTGTGCGGCCGGTCGCGTCTTTGAAGTATGTGCAACCAAACAAGATAAAAAAGGCCGGGTGGCGTGACCGTTTCTGCGGGCTATTCTTTGAGCGCCTTGTGGACGGCGTCGAGGACGCCGTTGATGAACTGGACGGATTCCTCGCCCGAAAAGCGGCGCGCGATCTCGAGCGCTTCGTCGATCACGACCGGGGCGGGTGTTTGGTCTTCGAGCAGTTCGAACACGGCGAGGCGCAGGATGTTGCGGTCCACGGCGGACATACGCTCCAGGCGCCAGTGCTCGGCGTGGGCCTGGATCAGCTTGTCGGCCTCCTCGGCGCGGCTCACGGTTCCGAACAGCAAATGGTTGGCGAACTCGTCGGGCGGCAAGCGCGGCGGCACATCTTCTCCGGGCGCTTCCGACAGCAGGCCGCCCCAGAAGCCGGCAACAACCTTTTCGGGCAACTGGCGGGTCTGGTCCCAGAGAAACAACATTTGGAGCGCGCGCTCACGGGATTCGTGGCGGGAGGCCATGCTACTTCTTTTTGGCGCGCAGTTGCTTCATCAAGCTGGCCATCTCGATGGCGCTCAAGGCCGCTTCGAATCCCTTGTTCCCGCTTTTCGCCCCGGCCCGGTCAATCGCTTGCTCGAGCGTGTCGCAGGTGAGGATCCCGAATATGGCCGGGACTCCGGTTTCCATGGCTGCCTGCGCGACGCCCTTGGATGCTTCTTGCGCGACATAATCGTAATGAGAGGTATCGCCGCGGATCACCGCGCCCAGGCAGATCACGGCGTCATAGCGGCCGCTGCGGCCCAGCTCGCGGGCGACCAGCGGCACTTCCCGCGAGCCCGGCACGCGCACCACGTCGATCGATTCCGGCGCGCAGCCGGAGCGCTCCAGGCCATCGAGCGCCCCCGCCAGCAGCCGCTCGCCGATGAAGCTGTTGAAGCGGCTGACGACGATGCCGAACCGCAGCCCGTTGGCCGCCAGCTTGCCTTCCACAACGCGAATCTTCTCGTCCATGGTGGTCACCTGCCCCGAAATTCCGCTTTGCGCTTTTCGAGGAACGCACGCGTGCCCTCGCGCATGTCTTCCGTGGCGCAGCTTAAGCCGAACTGCGCGGCCTCGAAGGCCATTGCTTCATCGAGCGGCATCTCGAAGCCGGCATGGACCGCCGCCAGGCAAAGCGACAGCGCCAGGGGCCCGTTGGCCAGCATTTTCGCCGCCCACTGGCGGGCCGCGGGCAACAGCTCCGCCGGCGGCACGACCTGCTCGACCAGACCGATGCGATGCGCCTCCTGCGCGGAGATGGGATCGCCGGTCAGCAGGAGCGCGAGCGCCGCTCCCTTACCCACCAGCCGAGGCAGCCGCTGCGTGCCGCCGTAACCGGGGATTATGCCCAGCTTCACCTCCGGCTGCCCCAGCCTGGCGTTCTCCGAGGCCACGCGGATGGAGCAGGCCATGGCCAGCTCGAGGCCGCCGCCGAGCGCAAATCCGTTGATGGCGGCGATGACCGGCTTGCCCAGATTCTCGATGCGGGCGAAGAGCCGCTGGCCGCGCGCGGCGTGCGCCCGCGCGGCGACGGGATCGAGCGAGGCCAGCTCGTTGATGTCGGCGCCGGCCACGAACGCCTTTTCCCCTGCTCCGGTTATAATGACGGCCCGCACTTCGGCGTCCCGCTCGATTTCCGTGATGCACTGCTCCAGCTCGGCGATGGTGGGACGGTTGAGCGCGTTATATTTGTCGGGGCGATTGACGGTCACCGTCGCCACGCCGTCCGCAGCGGCGTAGAGCAGGTTCTGGTATCCCATAATCCCTCACAGCATATCAGGTGTGCTAACGTGAAGGAACGGTGCCGATTGAGCGCTCGCTGATCCGGAATTTCTCCATCATCGCCCATATTGATCACGGCAAATCGACGCTGGCGGACCGCCTGCTCGAGGCGACCGGCACGCTCGAGCAGCGCGAGATGGTGGAGCAAGTCCTCGACTCCATGGACCTGGAGCGCGAGCGCGGCATCACCATCAAGGCCCACGCTGTGCGGCTCCTGTACCGGGCCGACGACGGCAACACCTACCAGCTCAACCTGATCGACACGCCGGGACACGTGGATTTTTCCTACGAGGTCTCGCGGAGCCTGGCGGCGTGCGAGGGCGCGCTGCTGGTGGTGGACGCCTCGCAGGGCGTGGAGGCGCAAACGCTTGCCAATACCTACCTGGCGCTGCACCACAACCTCGAGATCATTCCGGTCATCAACAAGATCGACCTGCCGGCCGCGGAGCCCGACCGCGTCCGCGAGCAGATCGAGAACATCATCGGCCTGGACGCCAAAGACGCGCTGCTGGTGAGCGCCAAGCAGGGCATCGGTATTCATGAGACATTGGAAGCCATCGTCAAGCGCATCCCGCCGCCCAAAGGCTCGCCGGAGGCGGCGTTGCGGGCGCTGCTGTTCGATTCCTGGTTCGATTCGTTTCGCGGCGTGATCCTGCTGGTGCGGGTCGTGGAAGGCCGGCTGCGGGTGGGCATGCGCATCCGGATGTGGTCGAGCGGGCGCGTCTACGAGGTGGAGGGCCTGGGCTACCGCACGCCGAAGAGCTTCCCCTGCGAGGAGCTGGCTGCCGGCGAGGTGGGCTTTGTAGTGGCCAACATCAAGCACGTGGCCGAAACGCGCATCGGCGACACGATCCTGGACGATGACAATCCCGCTTCCGAGCCGGTGCCCGGATTTGCAGAGAGCAAGCCGATGGTCTTCGCCGGCCTCTATCCCGTGGAGGCCCACGCCCACGGGGCGCTGCGGGAGGCGCTGGAGAAACTCCAGCTCAACGACAGCTCGCTGCGCTTCGAGCCGGAAAGCTCGACGGCGCTGGGCTTCGGGTTTCGCTGCGGCTTTCTGGGGCTGCTGCACCTGGACATCGTGCAGGAGCGGCTGGAGCGCGAGTTCAACATCGAGCTGATCACCACGGCGCCCAGCGTCAGCTACCGCATCACCAAGAGGGACGGCGAGGTGGTCGAGGTGGACAACCCGGTGAAGTTCCCTCCGCCGGCCGAGATCGCGCAGATCGAAGAGCCGGTCCTGGCGGTGACCATCATCACCCGCGACGAATACCTGGGCGGGATTCTCAAACTGCTCGAAGAGAAGCGCGGCGTGCAGAAGGGCTTCGAGTACGTGGCCGCCAACCGCGTCCTGCTGACTTACGAGCTGCCGCTGAACGAGATCGTGCTCGATTTTTACGACCGGCTGAAGAGCGTTTCGCGCGGCTACGCCTCGCTCGATTACCACTTTGCCGGTTATTGGACTTCGCCGCTGGTCAAGCTCGACGTGATGGTGGCGGGCGACATCATCGACGCGTTGTCGCTGATCGTGCACCGCGACCAGGCCTACGAGCGCGGCAAGTTGCTGATCGAGCGCATGCGGAAGCTCATTCCCCGGCAGATGTTCGAGGTGGCGCTGCAAGCCGCCATCGGCAACAAGATCATCGCGCGCGAGAATATCCCCGCCATGCGCAAGAACGTGCTGGCCAAGTGCTACGGCGGCGACATCACGCGCAAGCGCAAGCTGCTTGAAAAGCAGAAAGAGGGGAAGCGGCGGATGAAGCGCGTGGGCAAGGTGGATATTCCGCAGGAAGCGTTCCTGGCGGTGCTGAAGGTGGGGGAGGAGGAGTGAGAGGCCCGCGCCCGGCTTGTGGTATGATTTCTACGTGAAAAATCAGATTCGCCGCCTGTCCGCCACGCGAGCCGCCCGGGATTTTTCGCGGCTCCTGGACCGCATCCAATCGGGCGGCGAAGCCGTCATCGAGCGCCATTCCCCCCATCCGGTGGCGATTCTGGGCCCGGCCGCCGTGGCGCCGCGGCGGATCTCCGAGTGCTTGGCCGTGCCTCTGGCCCGCCCGTCCGCCGCGGTCGATCGGGCTTTCGCCTCCGACGTGGCCAAGGTTATCAAGACGCATCCCCGAGGGAGATTTCCCCGGTGGGAGTAGTGCTGGACTCGACGGTGCTGATCGGCGGAGAGCGGCGGGGCTTCACGGCGCCGCAGATCCTGACGCACATCCAGTCAGCGCTCTCCGCGGTGGTCATCGCCGCGAGTTAGCCTGAATCCCGAATTTATCCGCTCGGCCGTGCGGTTCTGCCTGCGTGCGGTTCCTACACGTGCTGTTCTACAACAACCGCGGGACGGGGGAGGTGTATACTATGCGCATCTGCGAGGCCAAAACGGAGGTTCTGGCTCATGCTGCTCCATGAATTCCGCCACGGCACACGTGCCCTTCTCCGCGTCCCGAGCCTAACCGCGATTTCAATCCTAACTGTCGCACTCGGCGTCGGTACGGGGACCGCCCTTTTCAGCGTGGTCAAGGCCGTGCTGCTCAATCCGTTGCCTTACGCCGAGCCGGGCCGCCTCGCCTGGCTGGCTGAAATCAACAACATGGGGAAGCCCATGCATGTCGCGTACCAGAATTTTCTGGACTGGCGCGAGCAAAACCGCACCTTCTCCGCCATGGCGGCCCTTGAGGAGGGCCCCGCCGTGGTTTCGGGCAGCGATGTGCCGCAAGGCAGCTACGGCGCGTTGGTAACCGGGGATTTCTTCTCCGTTCTCCGGGCTTCCGCAACGGTGGGCCGAACCTTTTCCCACGAAGAGCAAATAACCGGCGGTCGGCCGGTGGTGGTGCTCGGCTATGGACTCTGGCAGCGGGCGTTCGGCAGAGACCGCAATGTGATCGGGCGCAGCATTCGTGTGTTTGGTCTCGCCCCCATCGTCATCGGGATCATGCCGCCCGGATTCGGCTATCCGGAGAAAGCCGAGCTCTGGATGCCGGCGACAGTCTTCGGCGATCCCGGCTTTGGCATTCGCACCGGCCACAACTGGCGCGTTTTCGGGCGCCTCCAGGCCGGCGTCCCGATGGAACGCGCCCAAGCCGATATCGGCGCGATCGAGCGCCGCATCAAGCAGCAGTACCCATCGCCGTTTCAAGGCAAGGACGTCTCGGTCATCTCGCTCCAGTCGCACATTGTGGGTGGGGTCCGCACGCCGCTCCTCATGCTCTTCGGCGCCGTCGGCTTTGTACTCCTTATCGTCTGCGTGAACGTCGCCAACCTGCTCCTGGTGCGCGTCACCGCGCGCGCTCGCGAGCTGGCTGTTCGCACCGCACTGGGTGCCGGCCGGCGCCATCTCGTGCGCCAGATGCTCGCCGAAAGCCTGCTGCTCGCCGCTGCTGGCGGCGTGTGCGGGCTGCTCCTTGCCGCCTGGTCGATGGGCGTACTCCGTATCCTGCTCCCCGCTGATATGCCGCGCGTCGGCGACATCCGTATGGATCTCGGCGTGATCGCCTTCGCACTGGCCATCTCCGCCGCGGTCGGTGTCCTGTTCGGCCTCCTGCCGGCATGGCGCGCTTCCGCCACGAACGTGAACGAAGCGCTCAAGGCCGGATCGCGCTCCGCGACCGCCGACAGGCGCTCGCAACGCACGCAGGCCGCGCTAGTAGTTTCCGAGGCGTGCCTCTCCCTGGTCGTGGTGGCCGGTGCCGGTCTGCTCGCGCGCAGCTTCTGGAACCTGCGATCCGTCGATGCCGGCTTCCACTCCGACCACGTGCTGACCGTCGACACTCAATTCGAGGGCGGAGGCAAACAAAGCCTCGTTCCCAAGTACCGCGACCTGCTGGATCGTGTGCGCGCCATCCCGGGCGTGGAGGCGGCTGCCACCACGCGGAGCCTGCCGCTCGAGGGAGGCGCCGACGGCCATTTCTTTATCGACGGCCGGCGGGCCCAAACCGGCAACGCTGACGCAATCTACACCGTCGTCAGTCCTGGCTACCTGAAGGCGCTTCGCATCCCCCTGCTTCGCGGGCGCGACTTCACCGATCGAGACACGGAGACCAGCCAGCCAGTCGCTATCGTCAGCTCGGAAATGGCGCGCGTCTACTTCTCGGGCCGAGATCCAGTTGGCGAGCGGATCTGGTTCGATTCCTTCAGCCCGAAGGAGCGCTGGCTGACGATCGTGGGTGTTGCCGGCGATATCCGGCAGAGCGGCCTCATCCAATCCATATTTCCACAGGCGTATGCCTGCTATACCCAGCAGATGCAGGGCCAGATCCTGAACGGCGGCACGCTCGTGGTGCGAACCGTGATCGATCCCGCCGCCCTCGCCGGCCCGGTGCGCGCGGCCGTCCGTGCGGTGAACCCCGACGCCGCGCCTTCAACTCGCACGATGGGCTCGGTCCTGGCAGGCTCCATCTCCAAGCAGCGGTTCCAGATGGAGATCCTCAGCGGATTTGCTATTCTGGCTCTGCTGCTCGCCGCCATCGGGCTCTATGGCGTGTTGTCACACATGGTGACCGCCAACCGAGCCGAAATCGGTATCCGCCTCGCCCTGGGAGCGCCGCGAAGTGTCGTTTTTCGGATGATCCTCGGCCGGGCCCTCCGCCTCGCCGGGATGGGCGCCGTTACCGGGACTCTCGGCTGTGTCGCCGTACGCCGCGTGCTTTCGACCCTGCTCTTCGGCATCGGCCCGAACGATCCCGCAACAATCACTGCCGCCGTGGCCGTCCTACTGACGGCTTCGCTTGCTGCCGCCTGGTTCCCCGCCCGCCGCGCTACGCGAGTCGATCCCGCGGTCGCCCTCCGTGATGAGTAAGAACTAGCCAGGCCTGCCTTTTAACTCGGGACCGGGCTCGCGAAGGCGCCCCAAATCCGCGCCCGCCGCCAGGAATTTGTGGAGGAGATCTTCGCGCGGGTCGGCGTCTGGCCAATGTCTCTCCGAGTCGCGCGCATTGTCGGCGAGGTCGACGCCCAGGCCCGCTCCAAGGGCAAGCCGATCCCCATCGCGGACCTGCTCATCGGGGCCACGGCGCTGGATCTGGGTTTCTCGGTGGGCACCGCCAACCTGCGGCATTACCGGCTTATTCCAGGCCTTTCCGTCCGGCTGCTGGCGTAGGCGCCGGCTGCCTCGCACCGCCGCCTGCAACGCTGTGGAACCTGATATATGTAGAATCTAGCCGAGGTCCCACGATGCTGCTGCCCCTGACCCCTTTGCGATTTTTGGAGCGCGCCGGCTCGGAGTTCGGGCGCAAGATCGGCGTGGTGTGCG
>DASQHK010000238.1:0-15900 GCA_035632135.1 Bryobacterales bacterium | reverse complement strand
AACATCGCCGGCCGCTCGCCGACCGTTCCGCCATAGCGGAGCGCCGCATCGGGCTGCGTGATCCATTCCCCCGCCGGAGTGAAAGTGGCCCCCAGCAGGGTCTGCGCGAAATAGACGGCGCATTGCAACACCAGCGTCGCCATCAGCACGCGGCGCACCAGCTCCAGGTCGCTACCATCCTGCACCGTGCTGGCAGCGGCCAGAAAGATCACAAAATAAGCCGGCACCAGCACCACGTGGCAGAACCCGATGAAGGGCTCCGTGGAGCCGGGAATCGACGCTGCCGTCGTCAGCGCCAGCAGGCCCGCCGAGATCGTAACGCCCCTGCTCCACCGCAGCGGCCAGCGGCCTCCCAGCGCCAGCGCCGCCAGCGCGGTCAGCGAGCCCAGCGGCAATGCCAGCGAAGTTGGCCACGAGAAGCCAACCCCGGCCGACGCTGGCGGCTCGGTCAGATACAGCACCAGGCCTATTTGCAGACTGAGAGCAAACGCGGCCAGCGCGGCCCGCCCGGGACGCCGGGTCATCAAAATCGCCGGAGCAACCACGGCGCCGGCCACCGCGGCAGCCACCCAACGATTCGGCATTTCGGCCACGCGCACCACGCTCAAGCCGGCGGCGCCGCCAAAAGCGACGCACAGCCAGAGGAACGGGTTGGCCAGCGTCTCGTGCCGCGTCATGGCGAAGGCTCCGTTCGCAACGACGCTCGCTGCTCGCTTGGCGGCGCCTCCGCCCGCAGCCGTGCGGCAAGAGCCCGGGCGGCCAGCGCGTTTCCGCGCGCGGTCCAGTGGCCGTCCTGCGGGAAGTAGAGGCCGGGGCCGTGCAAGGCCTCCAGCAGGTCGATGACTTCCACCCCGGCCGCCGCGCACAGCTCCTTCATGCGGCGATTCGGCAGCCGGGCGTCGAACGGGGAGCCGGCACGGGCCAGCTCGGCGGCCAGGCGCTCTCCGGCCTCCGCCTCCACCTGCGCCCGCTCCGGCATCAGCACGACAATCAACCGCATACCGCGCGCATTACAAAGTTGCGTCAGCCGGCCGACCAGCTCCGCCGTCGCGCTCCAGCCCGCCTCCGCCCGCTCGTTGTACGCGGCGTACGGCGCGATTCGCTCGTCCTCGGATAGCCGCCAGTCGCCCCGCGCCAGGTGATAGAGGTGATAGAGGTGCGAATGCCGGGCGAGCGCCAGCCGCAGGGGAAACGGCAGCAGGCCGCGCTCGAAGCTGGTCGAGATCAGGCGCCCGTCGCGCAGCGCGACCGGCAGGCGCGGCGCGGCGTTGTCGGTGATGTCGTTGCCCAAAAAAAAGCCGAGCAGGACCAGGTCCGGCGCAAACGCCGGCCCTTCTTCCTCCAGGCAGGCAAGCTCCTGCCAGGTGGAGTAGCCCGGGACTCCGGCGTTGATGACCTGGTAGCGCCGCGCGCGCTGGCCGGCGTTGAGCAGCCTCTCGAGCCGGCGAACCCAGGATTCATCCGCTGCGACGCTATAGCCCATAGTGAACGAATCCCCCAGCGCGAGAATGCGGCGCGCGCCGGGGTGAGCCGGGCTGTATTCCCGGTCTTCGCGCAGCCCTTGCCCGCTGATGCGCACCTCGGTCTGGAACTCGGGATAGCGGAAAACGCCGCGAAAATGCGGGCGCAGCTTGTATTGGCGGCTGGCTGACGGGACGTAGAGTCCGTCGGGATACCGCTCGAGGATCTGCGGCCGGATGAGGCGCACGACGCCCTCGGCGGCGGCCAGAGCGATGGCGAAGCTGAGGGCCGCCACCGCCGCGCGCCGCGCGCCGCCGGCAAGCTGCGGCCGCCACACGCGCCACAGGAACTGGAGGTTGCCGGGGAGGTAACGGCGCCACTTGTGCGGCTGCTGTATCAGCAGTTGGCACCACTCCAAGCCCAGCCGCCGCATCCATTCCGGGGCGCGGCGCAGCTCGCCTGCCCAGTGGTCGAACAACCCGCCCACCCCCGCTGCTACCCGGCATCCCAGCCGGGCGAGATGGCGGTCGATGAACTGTTCCTGCAGCGGGTTGCCCATAGCTACCAGCAGCAGATCGGGACGCAGCCGCCCGATCCGCTCGACCACCACGGCCTCCTCGGAAGCCGAACAATATCCGTCGGCAAAGGCGGCCACCTCCACGCCCGCAAACAGCCCGCGCACATGGGCGGCGGCGCGCTCCGCCACCCCCGGCCGCCCGCCCAGCAGGTAGACTCGCAGCGGCCGCTCGAAGGGCTCCGACAACAATTGCGCGATCAGGTCCGTGCCGACCAGGTTGTCTTCCAGCACGACGCCCTGGAGCCGCGCCGCCAGCTTCACTCCCATGCCGTCGTTCAGGACCAGGTGGCCGCGATTCAGCGTCTCGCGATAGGCCGGGTTTTCAGCGGCCAGATTGGCGGTGGCGGCGCTGACGAAATACAGGCTGTGCGCTCCGTCGCCCGCCAGCATCTCGCGCAGCGCGTCCAGGGCTTCGCGCCGGCGGCGCGGCCTCAGGCGCACGCCCAGCACGTCGAACCCTGGTTGCGTCACGGAACCTTGCGCGGCCGCAGCGCTCATAGCCGGAGCCTCAGCTCGCCCCGGCGCCCGTCCACCAGGCGGGCAGCGTGCGGAACAGGATTTTCAGATCGAGCAACAGCGACCAGTGGTCGATGTAGTGGAGATCGAGGCGCATCCAGTCTTCGAAGCCGAGCGCATGGCGGCCACCCGCCTGCCACAAGCAAGTCAGGCCCGGCCGCACCGAAAACCGGCGCCGCTGCCAGTCCTCTCGCAGCCGGGCGACGTCCCGCAGCGGCAGGGGCCGCGGGCCTACCAGCGACATGTCACCGGCCAGCACGTTGACCAACTGCGGCAGCTCATCCAGGCTGCTCGAGCGGAGCCAGCGCCCCACGCGGGTCACGCGCGGGTCGAGCCGGATCTTGAAGGTCGCCCCCCGCACCTCGTTGAGGGGCTCCAGCTCCGGCTGCCGCGCCTCGGCGTCGGCGGCCATCGTGCGGAACTTCCAGATGCGAAATCGCCGGCCATTGTGGCCCACGCGGAGCTGCGAAAACAGCGCCGGCCCACGCGAATCGAGCCGGATGGCCACGGCAATGAGCGCCATCACCGGAGCGGCCAGTAAAAGCATGATGGCGGACAAAATCACGTCGGCGACGCGCTTGATCAGAAAACACCTGGCGGAACCCGGCACGGTGAACAGGGTCAGGACGCTCAGATCTTCAAACTGCTCGGATTCGATCCGCGCCAGCCGCGCGTCGAACAGGTCGCCGGGCAGGCGCACCACCACTCCCTGCTCTTCGCACAGCGAGACGATCCGAAAAACCTCCGCGTAGAAGGTCTTGATGGGCAGCGCCACCGCCACCTCATCGACCGGTCCTTCGCGCAGCAGCCTGGGCAGTTCGCCGATCGGGCCGAGCAGCGAGGCGCCGCCGGCGGGAGCCGTTCCGTCATCGAGAAAACCCAGCACGCGGTAGCCAAGCTCGGCGCGGCTGGCGAGCGCCTGCGCAAACCGCTGGCCGCGCGGTCCGGCGCCTATTATTACGATGTGGCGAAGGTTCCGCCCTCCCCGCCGCAGGATTTTCAAGCAGCGATAGAGCGCCGCCCGCGACGCCGCCAGGCCGGCCGCCGCCGCCAGCCAGAATACGGCCAGGCAGCTCCGGTCGAAGGCTCCGATGCGGAACATCACCGCCAGCGCGCCCAGCAGCAAGGCGGCCAGCGAGACCGCCTGCGCGATCTCGATGTACAGCCCGCGTCGCGGTCCCAGCCGCCGCGAGCGGTAGAGGCCGCAATGGCGCAGAATCGCCTGGGAGGCAGCCAGGAAGGCTGCGACCACCAGGACGTTGCGCAGGCTGATGCGCATCGAAAGGAAATCGGCGAACATGGCGTGATGAACCCGCGTCGCCGACAGGAACAGCCCGAGCGCCAGCGACGCCGCCACCGCCAGCATGTCGAACAGAACGAGGCCTTCCAAAAGGATGTTTCGCCGCAACTGGTGCATGAGCCTAAGTCCTCATCCGGGCTGCCCCGCCCCCCACGCGCCGCCGGCGGCAACCGCCGCCGCAACGCCCGTTGGCAGCGCCTTTGCCGCAGCCTTGCGCGGCGGCGGCGGCCCGAACCCGATGCAGCGCCGGGGGGTCGGCGGAGGCGTCATCAGTCCTCGAATGGCGTCGAAGACCACTTTGAATTGCGTGTCGTATTTTTTCTCGAGCTGGGCGAGCCGCTCGGCCAGCTCCGCGTGGGCGGCGAGAATGCCCCGCAGCCGCACGAACGCCCGCACCACCTGAATGCTCGCCTGGATCGCCACCGGGCTGCTCAGCACGCTCGCCAGCATGAGCGCGCCGTGCTCGCTAAAGGCGTACGGCAGTTGCGGCGAGAACTTCAGCCGTTCAAGGTGGTCGCAGTTTGCGACCACCTCGGCTTTCTCCTGGGCGGTCAACTGGAACATGAAGTCTTCCGGAAAGCGGTCTCGATTCCGTTTCACCTGCTCGTTGAGCCGCTTCGTGGTCACGCCATAGACTTCGGCGACGTCGAGGTCCAGCATGACCTTGCGCCCGCGAATCAGCAGAATGCGCTTTTCAATCGGCTGCAAAGCGTTCACGCTCACACCCGCCTCCTGTCCCCTTTCTGCGCGGTTCCGGCGATCCGGCCAGACCGGCGCTAGAGCCGGCGATAGAGCGGCGCCGGAATGAAGAACTTGCGTTTGTTGAGGATCGTCCCCATGACATTCGGATTGGCCCGCCGCAGCCGGGCCGCGGCGCTTTGAATCACCTCGCGGCTGCAAAGATCCGCCTCCACCACCAGAACCACGCCGTCGAAGACCGGGCCGATAATCATGGCGTCGCTCGAAAGGTTCACCGGCGGCAGGTCGGCGATGATGCCGCAGAAGCGCTCGCGTAACCCGTCAAAGACACGGCGAAAGTGGGTCCAGTCCAGAGCGCTGCCCGAACCGTTGACGGCGGAGCCCGCCGGCAAAAGCCACAACTGCTCGATGCCGGTCTGGCGCAGGCACGATTCAAGGGGAAAACTCTTGTCGAGCAGCAGATGGCGGAGGCCGGGGTCGGCGTCGACGCCGTGCTGCTGGGCCTGCGCGGGCCGGTGCACGTTGGTTTCGAGCAGCAGCGTGGGCTGCGCCGTCGAGCGGGCCAACTCGGTGGCAAGATGAAAAGCCACGAAGCTGGTTCCTTCGCCCGCCGTGGCCGAGCCCAGCCCCACGGAAAGCCGGCCCTCCGACCCGCGCCGCAAGAAGAGGTGGTGAATCAATTGCTGCCACTGATCGCGGCTGTGGCCGTTGTTCCAGGAGCTGTCGCCTGCTCCCGTCTCGGCGGGAGACGGCGCTCCCTGGCCGGACGCCGTGTCCGGCGGCACTTCAGTCCCGCCATTGGCGCCACGCGAATGGCCGTTTCCAGCGGCCGCCGCGCGGGCGAAAAGCTCCCCGTCCAGCCTGGCTCTGCGCAGGATCTCCAGATGCCGGCTCATGGCGCCGCCTGTCCGGCGCCTCTGGGAATTTGCCGCGCAGGGGGAAAAAACAAGAGCCGGCCGTCCGTCACCTCATCGGGATCGCTGACCCCGGGGTTGGCCTTTTGGATCTGCTCCCAAACCTGCGGATCCCACCGGGCGTACTTGCGCAGGGCGACCTGTTCCAGCGTATCGCAGGGCCCGATGCGGACCAGCTCGGCCGGCGCCGGAGGCGCTTCACTCGCGGCGGTGAAGGCCGGCGCGGCCGGAGTCACCAGCGCCGAGACCGCATCCACCAGCACCGGAACACGATCCGGAAAGCGCACCGCGCCCGCCAGCAGTCCCACCGCCAGGATCCCTGTGGCCGAAACGGCTGCCCATCGCAACGGCCCCGGTACAACTCTGGTTCGGCTCTCGCCATCCACCACCCGCCGCACCTGGCGCTCGCCGACTTTTTTCTTGCCCTCCGCAAACGCCGAGGAGAGCGCTTCAAAACACAGCGTGTTGATGTTGCGTGGCACGCCCTGCGACTGCCGCGCCAGCCACGCAAGCGCGCTGCGGGTGAAAAGTCTCTTGCGCTTCGATCCCGCTACGCGCAGCCGATGCTCCACGTAGCGGCGCACCTCCGCGTCATCCAGCTCGACAAGCTCGGCCCACACCGCCACGCGCTGCCGCAGTTGCTCCCACTCCGGCGCCTTGAGCCGCTCGGCCAGTGAAGGCTGCCCCGCCAGGACGATCTCGATGAGCTTCTCCTCCGGAGTCTCGAAATTCGAAAGCAGGCGGATCTGCTCCAGCAGCGCCGCCGGCATGTCTTGCGCTTCGTCAAAAACCAGCACCAGCCGCTTCCCCTGCCGGCGGCACTCGAGCGCGGCCGCGTGCAGCAGGCGGCAGCTCTCGGCCCAGCCGCTGTTGCACGCCAGGCCCAGGTCCTCCAGCACCGCCGCCATCATCTGCTCCGGGCTCCGTGGAGTCTGAAACAGAAACGCCGTGCGGGCTCGATCTTTCCAGTGCTCCAGCAGATAGTGCAGCAGCGTGGTCTTGCCCATGCCGGGCCGGGCGGTTAGCACCAGCAAGCCGCGGCGCTCGCTCAGCCCGTAGTGCAGCGCGGCCAGGGCCTCGGCGTGCGCGGGGCTGCAGTACAGAAACCTCGGATCGGGGGTCGCGCCGAAGGGCTGTTCTTTCAGGCCGAAATGTTCAACGTACATCGCACTCCTCCTACCTTGTCCGCGATGCCGGAATGCAGGCCAGCACCGTCAGAGCCGAGTAACTCTCCAGTTGCCGGGGGGTGTGGACCGAATGGTCCAGCATCTCGGCCGTGAGGCCGGCGGCAGCGCTGCCGGCAGCCGCCAGCACGAGGCCAAAGGCCAGATAGAACCACGTCGATCGCCGGTTCGTGCGCGCCGGCGGCTGCGGCCCCTCGGCCAGCGTGACGTTAAGCACGCGTATGCGATCCAGGTTTTCCGCCTCCTGGGCTTCTGTGTATTTCTTCTGGTAGAGCAGGAAGTTCTCTTCGGCCCCCTTCACGTTGCGAGCCAGCTCCGCCTGCTGTCCCTCATTTTCCGCAGCGATGAGCCGCGCCGCGGCCAGCTCCTCGCGGCACGCCTGCTCCTGCTCCACGAAGCTTTCCCGGCGCGCTCGCAATCCCGCCAGCAATACCTGGTTGCGCCGCAGTTCGCTCCCGACTTCCACTCGCAGCGGGTTTGGCGCCGTCTGTTGCGCGCGGCTCCGGGCGGCCTGGGTCTCCTCCGCAATTGTCCGGCGAACCTCGCGGATGCGCCGGTCGAGCTGCTCGATGTCGCGGTAGAAGGTTGCCTGCGCCCGCCGGTTTTCCAGATCGAGCAGCTCGGTCTTCAGTCGCTCGAGGTAGGGCGATTCTTCCGCCCGCGCGGCGGCCGGCGCGGTGGCCGGCAGCGCGCCAAGCTGCTTGCCCAGCTCGCTGATCCGGCTCTCCGCGTCGCGAATGGCGGCCTCCGCTTCCGATCTCTGTTTTTCGATCTCTGCCAGTTTCTGCCGGCTCTGCTGCCGCCGGCCTTCCTCGCCCAGAGCCGGTTCCTGTTTTTCGAACTCCGCCAGATCGTCCTCCGCCTGCTGCAACTGCAGTTCGTAAGCCTTGGCCTGCGAGCGAAAGTATTCCAGGACCTCCGGCCGCCGGTTCACGCGCAGATACTTCTCCAGGTAAATTTCCGGCAGCTTCTCGAGGACCCGCGTCACCTCGGCCGGATCGGTCGAGCTGTAGCGGACGGCGATCAGGTTGGTGGCGTTCCGCCCGGCCACCACCGGCTCAGCGGTCAAGTCGCGCTCCAGCCGCTCCACCGGCGCAACGCGCGCTTCCCGCGCCAGCCGCTGCATGACATCGGCCCCCTTCAGCAGCTCGATCTCGGACTGGATTTCCTGTGGCATGACGCTGGTGGTGAGGCCGGGAACCGCGCGATCGGCCGGCGTCACCACCGCATCAAAGCGGTCCTTCCTGACAATGAACTTCAAGCCTGCCACATAGCGGGGCGGAAACAGGTAGCGGTTCAGCCACGTCACGCCCAGAGTCGTGCCCGACAGAATCGCAACGAACACCGCCAGAATGATCTTCTGGCGGCGAAACAGCACCGCCGCCACATCCCGCGCGGTAGTGCCAGCTTCGACCTGATAAACGCCCGGCCCCGATGACACGAGGTCCACAGGCCGGTCCGAATGCCCCAGCTTGGCGGTGTCCATGCCTCATCCAATACAACCCCAGGGCCGGCCGCGCCGGCCTGCTGATCCACCCGGCAGCCGCTACACGCTGTCCCTCTGGCCCGCGTTTGCGACACGCCGGCCGCAAATTCTTAGTGGAATATCCCGCTGAGAAAACTATGCAGCACTACTGTATAGTCTCTGGAAACTTCAGGCAAGATGGTTTTTAACCACCACTTTTCTCTAAAACCGGTGGGAAATACCAACAGCGGACGATGGAACCTCTGCCTCCATCGGTCGAACAGGAGGATAACGGCAAGGCTTGACCGCAGGCGCGGCGGCCCCTTGCATTCGCCACGCCAGCCTCCGCCGGCGGGCAAACTCGATCAGGGACGCGCGGTCGCGCGCCCCGCTTTTGACCATCAGCCGCCGGGCGTGCCATCGCACGGTCTCCAGGCTGATGAACAGGCGGGCGGCGATGTCAGCGTTGCGAGCGCTGTCGGCGATCAGATCCAGGATCTGCTCTTCCCGCGCCGTGAGCCGCGGCCCGTGGGAGGGGCCGCCGCCGGGCCCGGCTTCGAGAAGCTCGCGCAGCAACACGGCCACGTCCGTCCGGCGCGCCCAAAGCTGCCCGCCCGCCACCGCGCGGATGGCCATTTTCAATGTGGCGATGCTGTCGCAGCGGCTCAGGTGGCCCATACAGCCCAGTCGAAGCCAGGAGAGCACGTGATCTCCTCCGCCGTCGGAGGCCAGCACCAGCACCGCCGCCCCACGCCCGTAGTCCATCTGGTCTCGCAGCCGCCGCGGGTCCATTGTCTCCAGGAATGACTCGCCCGCCAGCAGCACGCTGGGACGGTGCTCGCGGCAGCTTTCGAGCGCTTCCTCGAGTGAGCCGGTGGCGGGCGACGCCGCAAGCTCCGGCTCCTCCTGCAAGCTCTGCGCCAGCCCCTCGCTCAGGAGCTGGCCGGCTTCAGCAACGATCGTGTGAATCATCCCATCCTCTCTTCGCGCCGCTTCGAAGCGCTCGGATTACCGCGCGAAAATATTGTAGTAGGTTTTCTTCAGAAATATTCTCAAATATAATAAAAAAAGACGAAAATAAATTCATGTTTATCGGTGAAGTGTGTTATTTTATCCTAATAAGGACCGCCGGCGCGGCGCTGCCGGCGGTCACCCCTCGCGCCGCTCGGGTCGGGACCGTTTCCAGCACAGAGGAGAGACAAGGCGGGATGAAATGGAAGGTGTGGGCGGCGGCCTGGCTGCTGGTCGTGGCCATGGCCGCGGCAGCGGACTTGAACCCGGTCGCGCTGCGGCTGGTTGGCCAACTGAAGAGCTTCGCCAACGGCGTGAATCTGGCCGAGGGACGCGAGCTGAACTCGCCCCAGAGCCTGGCGGTGGACCTTTCCTCCAGCCCGGCGCACCTTTACGTCGCCGACACGCTCAACAACCGCGTGCTGGGCTGGCGCGATGCGGCCGGCTTCGCGAACGGCGCCCTGGCGGACCTCGTGATCGGCCAGCCGGATTTCTTTTCCACCAGCCCCGATTCGCCCAACACCGCGCTCGGCCTCTGGCAGCCTTCCGGCGTGGCCCTGGACGCGCTGGGCAACCTATACATCGCTGATACTTATAATCACCGCGTGCTCCGCTACGTGCAGCCGTTCCTCCAGAACATCCAAACGCCCGACCTCGTGCTGGGCCAGCCGGACCTAGCCGCGCGCGACCGCAACCTGGGCTCGGCGGTCCCCAGTGAGTTTTCGCTGGCCTATCCGGCTGCCGTCGCCGTCGGCCCGCGCGGCGACCTCGCCGTGTCGGATTCCGGCAACCACCGCGTCCTGCTTTTCGCCGCCGCCTCTCTGACAACGAACGATCCCCCGGCGGTTGCCGCGCTGGGACAGGCGGATTTCTCCGGCGTGGCCTCCGGCGCCGGTCCGGCCGGCATCGTCCAGCCCGGCGGGCTGGCCTTCGACCAGTCCGGCAGCTTGTATGTCGCCGACGTTGCCGCCAACCGCGTTCTTGAGTACCCTCCGGCGCCGCCGAGCGGTACGGGCGCCATCCGCATTCTCGGCGCGAATCCGGACAATGCTCCCCGCGGCCCGTCCACGCTGTTCCGGCCGCAGGGCGTGGCGATTCAAGGCAGCGACCTCATCGTGGCCGACACGGGCGACCACCGCTTGCTGCGCTTCAGCCATCTGGGCCGCTCCGCCGCCGTGCCCGCCGCCGATGCGGTCTTTGGCCAGACCGGCTTCACTTCCTTCCTGCCCAACGGCAGCAGCCCCGCGATGCCGCTGGCCTCGGCGCAATCGCTGGCCTCTCCGATGCAGGCGGCCTTCGGGCCCAACCAGGAGCTATTCATTGCTGATACCGGCAATAACCGCGTGCTGGCCGTGCCGCAGGCTGGCGGGCGCTACCCGCAGGCTGCGCGCGTGCTCGGGCAGAACGGCTTCACCCAAACCGCCCCCAACCTGGTGGAGGGCCGCGAGCTTTCGACCTCCAACATTCTGTCCACGCCCCTCGGGTCCCTCCTCGCCGCCGGAGGTGTCGTGGTGGACGCCGCCTCGACGCCCCCGCACGCCTACATCTCCGACACCGGCAACAACCGCGTGCTTGGCTGGCGCGACGTGCGGTCGCTGCGCGAGGGCGCGCGCGCCGAGCTGGTCATCGGCCAGCCGGATCTCGAAACCACCGTCGCTAACTACGGCAGCTCCGCCGTGAGCGGGCGCCCCGCCAGCGCCTCCAACCTGAATCATCCTTCCGGCCTGGCTCTGGACGCCGCCGGCAACCTCTATGTGGCCGACACAGGCAACAATCGCGTGCTGCGCTTCCCCAAGCCCTTCGAGCAGACGGTCCAGAAGGCGGATCTCGTCATCGGCCAGCCCGCTTTGAGCGGCAACCCGGTGGCTGGCGCTTCCGCATTTCTGCTCAACGCGCCAACCGGCATCGCCGTGCATCCGGCGCGCGGCGACTTGCTGGTGGCCGACACCCTGAACAACCGCGTGGTCTTTTTCCCGGCGCCGTTCGCGACCGGCATGGCCGCCACGCGCGTCTTCGGCCAGAACACCTTCACATCGAGCGACCGCGGCCTCTCGAGCGCCGCGCTCAGCTTCCCCACCGGCGTTGCCTTCGACGGCGGCGACAACCTCTACGTCTCCGACACGGCGAACAACCGCATCGTCGTTTTCGGGCCCTTGCGTGATTTGCCCGCCGCCGGCGCGGCGGCACTGGCGAGCGGGGCGGCTCCGATCGGCCAGCCCGATTTTGTGACCAGCACTCCCGGCACGGCCAGCAATCTCCTTCGTAACCCCACGGCTCTCTGGGTGGACTGGACGAGCGGCGACCTCTGGGTCGCCGACACCGGCAATGATCGGGTGTTGCGCTTCCCGCCCCTCGCCGTGCTCGCCACTAGCGGCGCCGCCGCCTACGCCTCGGGCGGTCTGTTCGGCCAGCTCAGTTTCACTTCCCGCACCGCCAACTTCGGCGCCGCCGTGCCCGGCCAGGCGTCCGCCGCCGGCCTCTACCAGCCCAATGCCGTTGCGCTCGATGGAATGGGCAACCTGCTGGTGGGCGACGGCAACGCTCGCGTCCTGCTTTATTTCCCGCAAGCGGTATCGGTCAGCGCGGCGACGTATCTCGCAGGCGGGCCGCTCGCGCCGGGCATGCTCGCGGCCCTGTTTGGCAGCGGCCTGAGTCAGCAAGCCACCCAGGCCGGCCTGCCGCTGCCCGCCACGCTCGGCGACACGCAGGTCTGGGTGAACGATGCACCGGCGCCGCTCCTCTATGTCTCACCAAGCCAGATCAATTACCAGATTCCCTCCTCGCTCGCGCCCGGAACGCCGGCGCGGGTCGAGGTGGTGCGGGCGTCCTCGGGGAGCGCCGTCGCCGGAGGCACGCTGCTGGTAGCGCCGGCGGCGGCCGGCATTTTCGGCGTGCTCAACCAGGACGGCACGCCCAACTCCCCATCGAGCCCCGCCGCCCGCGGCGACCTGGTCGAGATTTTTGCCACCGGCCAGGGCGCGGTGAATAACTCGCCGCCCGACGGTGTTCCCGCTTCCGCGGCGCCGCTTTCGCAGACCCCCGCGCCGCCGCTCGTGACCATCGGAACTTCGAGCGACCGTGACGTGGTGGCCGGCTTCAGTGGCCTGGCGCCGGGCTTCGTCGGGCTGTGGCAGATCAACGCCCGCGTGCCGGTCTCGACCGTGCCCGCGCCGCAAGTGCCGCTGCTGGTGCGCTACGGCGGCTCCGCCAGCAACGTTGTTTTCATTGCCGTGAGGTAAAAAGAGATGCTTGCCCTTCTGCTGCTGTTGGCCGCGGAGGCCGCCGCGCCGGGCGTCACCGCGCAGACCTACGTGATCGGCCCCGAGGACGTGCTGGCCGTCCAGGTTTGGAAAGAGCCAGAAGTGTCGCGGCGCGTGGCCGTCCGCCCCGACGGCAGGATTTCCCTGCCCCTCATCAACGACGTGCAAGCCGCCGGCCTGACGCCTGCCGATCTCGCTCAGCGCGTGAGTCGGGAGCTCAAGAAATATCTCACCGAGGCCGACGTCGCGGTGGTGGTCGAGCAGGTGAACAGCAAGAAGTTTTATGTGATGGGCGAAGTCGCTCGGCCGGGCGCTTATCCGCTGCTCGAAAACACCACCGTGCTCCAGGCCTTGAGCGCCGCCGGCGGTTTCCGCGACTTCGCCAGGACCAAAAAGATCTACGTGCTCAAGGGCACGCCCCCGCGCCAAACGCGGCTTCTGTTCGACTACAACGCGGTCGTCAAAGGCAAGAAGCCGGAACAAAACGTCCTGCTCGAGCAAGGCGACACGATCGTCGTGCCATGAGGAACGTGCCATGAGGAACGCGCCATGAGGAACGCGCCATGAGGAACGCGCCATGAGGAATGCGCCCGCCATGACCAAATTGTTCGTTCGAATCGTCCTCGCCTGTTCGGCGGCTGCCTGCCTGGCGCAAAGCCCCTTCGCGCCCTCGCTGCTGAGCCGCGGCGCGGCGCCGGCCGAAGCCCGCGCCTCCGGCGTCCACGATGAGTTCCAGCCCTACATCGGAGCTATCTCCGGCTACGACAGCGGCCTGCTCACCAGCGACCTCGAGCGCTCCGGCGGGCCGTTCCAGGAGATTGACGGAGGCCTCGAGGCGCGCCACGCCTCGAAGCGCGCCAGCTTTCTTCTGGATTACAACTTTGCCGCGCGCCACTACGCGGCCAACAGCCGCCTGGATTTCTCCGACCACGCTTTGAATCTCGACTCGCGTTTCTTCCTCTCGCGGCGGCTGACCGTGGTCCTGCGCGACGCTGCGGTCAGCTCCTCGTTCGGCAACGGCCTCCAGCAGCCGCAGCCGCTCGCCACTCTCAGCCCCGGCTTCTTCGTCGACGGCGGCCCCGAGGTCTTCCACACCCGCACATTTGCCAACACCGCCCTGGCCGACGTGGTTTTCTCCCCTTCGGCCCGGACATCGTTCTCGGCGGGCGGCGACGGCTTCGTGGTCGAGCGCCAGTCGCAGGCGCTGCTCGACGCGGTGGGCTGGCGCGCGCGCGCCGACTTCGCCCATAGATACAGCCGCCACAAGACGATTTCGCTCTCTTACAGCTTCACTCATTTCGACCATGCCCGCAGCTTCGGCGGCGCTGACTACGCGGTCTACGCCGTGGGCCACTCCCTGCGGCTCGGCAAAATTTCCGAGCTCGATCTGCTGGCCGGCGCCGGGCTGCTGCGCAGCTCCGGCGTCCGCGCGGTCACGCTCGATCCCGAGATCGCCCGGCTGCTGGGAATATCGCGCGGCGCCGAGATCTTCCGCCTGCACACCTGGGCGCCGCACCTGGCCGCGGCGTGGCTGCAGGACGTGGGAAGCGCCGAGCTGCGCGTCGAGCTGGCGCGCCTGGTTTCCGATGGCGGCGGCCTCACGGGCCTCGCCCGCCAAAACCTGGGAACGGTAACGCTCGCCCCGGCCCGCGCGCGCCACTGGCGCCCTTCGGCGATTGTCGAGGTCCGCACCTTCCGCTCGCTCGATACGCTTCTCTACAACAGCACCAGCGCGCTCGCCGGCGCCTCCCTCACCCGCCGCATCGGCCCTCGCACGGAAGCCCTGCTGCGCTACCAGTATGCGTTCTACAATTTTCAAACCGGCCTGCTCCGCGACTTCGGACGGCATCAGATCGCCGTCGGCGTAATGTACTACTTCCACGACCGCCCTGACCGCTAGGTCCATGGCCGCCTGAACACCCATCGCCGCAAACTCAGCCTGGAAGTTCGCGGGTCCGCTTCCTCACGGTCGCGGCTCTGTAAACTGTCGAGAACCCGTGAAGCCGATTCCGAGCCGCGCGCGTTAGCAAGCGGTACTTGGACTCTTTCCGCAGCCTGCTCAGAGAATCGAGAGAGGGCGGTCAGGGGCCTGGGTTTTGGGAGGGTGCTTCGTGATTGCGAGCGAGGGTAAGAGCGTTACGCAAATCGCCCACACGGCTACGTGCATCGTCATCAGAGCGCAAGCCTCAGGCCAGCCCATAATGTGTGAAATCGCCAATAATACGTTGGGCGCAAACGACAAGATAAGGACCACAGCCGCAACTCGACGCCATGTGCGGACCGGGTTCGGATAAGACGCCATTCCTACAAAGACGTAGATAGCCATCATGGTGCAGCCAATAGTGCCAACGATGGGAGAGCCTAGACTGAGCGGCGTGAACGCTGGGTTGGGGTGAAGCACCCGAACGGCAACCTCGCGAACGGCCAGCACGGCAACCACGGCTGCGGCAATTGTCAATGCTGCTGCCACCCGCAGAACTCGCGTGGACTCAAGATAATACGCCCGTTCTTCCACAACAGTACCCCATAATATGACACCGGTTCTTCTACAACGGTTCCCCGTATATGTAAGAAATTGCATAGTTGCTGCGCCTTGGCAGGCGAAGAATCTCCGACCTGTAAGTTCTGAGCCGGGAGGCGCGAGCCTGGACTCGCCGGATGAACTGCAATAGCACGCAGATCAACTGGCAGTTTGACCGCAAAGCCGCGCGGCCCCGCCGCTCTCGCTGTTTGCGCCCCAGCCCGCTTCCGAGGCTTTGCTACGCTAGGACCGCATGAATCCCCGCCGGAAGTGGCTGCGCTATGTCGGGCTGCCTGCCGTCTCGGTTCTGGCGACGCTGGCGGTGGCGGAGTTTGCCATCCGGATCACGCCGCTCGGCCGGCCGCGGCTCGATCTGACTCCTTTTCTGCAGTACAACCCCAGGCTGGGCTGGTCGAACCGCCCCTTTGCCCGCGGCACGGTTTACGACCGGGAGTACGTCACCTACTTGCAATACAACTCCAAGGGGATGCGCGGGCCGGAGCGCCCCTACGCCAAGCCGCCCGGCACGTACCGGATTCTGGCGCTGGGCGATTCCTTTGTGGATGGCTACACGGTCGCGCTCGATGATCGCGTGACGGAGCAACTGGAGCGCCTGCTGCACGCCGCAAAGACGCCGCCGCGCGTGGAGACGATCGCCATGGGCGTGGCCGGCTACAGCACCGATCAGGAGCTGCTGTGGCTCGAGTCGGAGGGATTGCGGTACGAGCCGGACCTCGTCGTCCTGCTCTTTTTCGACAACGACATTTACGGCAACGGCCTGCCGTATTTCTTCGGCGCCAAGCCGCAGTTTCTGTGGAACGGCCGCGCCCTGGCGCTGCACAATGTGCCCGTCCCCCACAGCGTCCCCGGCCAGCACCGCCACGAAACGTCCCGCTGGATTCTGGCGTCGCGGTTTCCGGCCCTTCATCGCTGGGCCGAGGACCACTCCCGCCTCTACCGGCTGGCCGCCGTCGCCAGCGCCTCCACGCCGC
>DASQHK010000237.1:0-11409 GCA_035632135.1 Bryobacterales bacterium | reverse complement strand
AAGGCATCGCCATCGGGGCCTATGCAATTGGGGCCAAGAAAGCGTTTCTCGGAATGAAGAAAAGTTTCGAGAAGGAGACCGCCGCCGTGGAGCGCGCTTTAAGGGAAATGACGGCGCGGAACTGCCTGGGACCGGCGTCTGCGGAGCTTGTTTTGGGGCCGGAGGATTACCTGCTTGGAGAAGAAAAGGCGCTGCTTGAGGTAATCGAAGGAGGAGACCCGATGCCGCGCGAGGCGGATTTCCCTCCTTATGTAAAAGGACTCTTCGTGACAGACCCGGCCGAGCTGAATCCGGCCGTGGTCAATAACGCCGAGACATTATCGAACATCCCGCACATCGTGCTGCGCGGCGCAGACTGGTTCCGCTCGACCGGCACTCCGGACACGCCCGGCACCATGGTCTTCACCGTCTCGGGAGACGTACAGAAGCCGGGCGTATACGAACTGCCCCTGGGAACGCCGCTTCGTGAGTTGATTTACGCGTACGGTGGCGGGCCATGGCCGGGCCGCCGCTTGAAAGCTGTTCTTTCCGGCGCAGCATGCGCTGCCATTCTGCCGGCCAGTCTCGATACGCCGATGGACTTCGGCTCGCTGCGGCGAATCGGCTCCGGCCTGGGGTCGGGCGGCTTCATTGTCTACGACGACACGGCGTGCATGGTCCGTGTCGCTCACACATTCTCGCGATTCCTTTGGCTGGAGTCGTGCAATCAGTGCATCTCCTGCAAGGAGGGTACCAGTCAGTCAACCGTATCCCTGAGCAAACTCATGGAAGGCGGCGGCAATGAAATTGATGTCGATTTAGTGATCGAAGGCGCCATGATGGCGCCACATGGCAATCGTTGCTATCTTCCCGAGGAACACGCCCAGTTGATTCCGAGCATTGTTCGAGCGTTCTCGCAGGAGTTCGTTGACCATTACGGCCACGGATGCCAGGGCTGCCGGGAGGAACGGCTGCCGAAGATGCAGGACTTTGACGAGCAGAAGGGCGAGTTCACTTATTCTCCCGGCCGGCAGACGCCGTAGCGGGATCGGCAGCGCGCGGCGGCAGAAGGGCCGCCACGCCAGCACCGTGAGACTGCGCGCAGGCGGCCTGGCAGGCTGCTGAAAAAGTCCAAATACCGGTCGCGAATGCACGCGAATCAACGCGAATGAAAGGATTGATTCCATTGGCGTCCATTCGCGTGCATGCGCGGCCAATCCTGTTTTCTTCACAAGCCCTGACGCGCGCTGTTCCAGACACTTTACCGAGCCGCGACGGTGACGGAGCGGACCCGCCTGCTAGGGAATGATCAGTTTCGCCAGCGTGCCGCCTTGCAGGATCAGCTTCCGAATCCCGGCCTTACGCTGAATCTTAAGCTGTATGGCGAAGATGTACTCGCCGGAAAGCCACTTGCAGGCGGGGTTGCCAATGTAGGGCACGATGCGAATATCGTAAATACCGTCGCCCTGGTTGGTAAACTCGGTGACTGTCACCCCGCAGCCGCCCGGCCTGACATTGAACCCGTCCAGCAGTGACCAGCCCGCCGGAAGGCTGATGGCGGTTGTGCCATTGCCGATATTGGTCAACGGAGGCCCTGCCAAGTCATCTGCCGGCGCGCCTTCGAGGGTGACCATGACGCTGATGAGCGCGGAAGTGAGAATCTGGGCGCCGGAGCCGCCGGCTGCTGCATTGCTTCTGTTGATTTGCGCCTGGACCAGCAACTCTCGAGTCAAGGGTGGAAGTGCTTTCTTTGTGGCCATGATTGTCCCGTCCGGGTAAGCGCAGTATACACCTGCCCGGCTTGGTCTCGCACCGACGGGCCGGCCGCGAGCAGTTAAGCCAGCCGCCGCGACGCCCACGATTGACATCCCGGCGTTTTCGTTGTACACAGAGATGAAGTTCCGGGTGGTCCTCCCGCAAGAGCCTGCCCCGGGTCACATGGGCTGTCTTTGGGCTGATGTTCTCCGGTTTCGCGGCTGCGAGCGACAGTAGCGGCCTTGCGGATGGTGGACGAGCCAGCCCGTGGAAGGGAGGGTGAAAAGCTCGACATGGTAGCGAACTTTGTTCGCCAGTGGCACTGGATCGCGGTTCCCCTGGCGCTGGCTGCCGCGCCGCTGGCCGCCCAAGAGAAACCCAGCTTCAGTCCGCAAGCGGTTTCTTTCTTTGAGAGCAGCGTCCAGCCCATTCTGAAAGCCAACTGCCTGCCGTGCCACAACAAGGGAAACCGGACCAGTGGTCTGGCTTTCGACACTCGCGAGGACGTTCTCAAGGGCGGCAAGCGCGGGCCGGCGGTGAAGCCCGGCGCGCCCGGTGAAAGCCGCCTGATGGCGGCCGTGGAGCACAAGGGCGAGCTGAAAATGCCGTTTGGCCGCGAGCAGCTCACGGACGAGCAGATCGCCGTGCTGCGGCAGTGGATCGAGCAGAACGTGCCGTGGTCCGCCGAGAACGGCCCGAAGAAACCGCGGGGCTGGGATCACTGGGCGTTCCAGGTTCCCAAACGCCCTGCCGTGCCGCCGGTGCAGGATTCCGCCTGGGTGCGCAATCCGATCGACAACTTTATCCTGGCGCGCCTGGAGAAGGAAAAAGTGAAGCCGTCGCCGGAGGCGGATCGCTACACCCTGCTCCGCCGGGTGAGCCTCGACCTTACGGGGCTGCCGCCGACGCCGAAAGAGATGCAGGATTTTTTGTCCGATACCTCTCCGCACGCTTATGAGAAGGTGGTCGATCGCCTGCTGGCCTCTCCGCACTACGGCGAGCGCTGGGGCAGGCACTGGCTCGACCTGGCCCGCTACGCCGACTCGGACGGCTACAGCATCGATGCCCCGCGCCCGATTTGGAAATATCGCGACTGGGTGATCAACGCTCTCAATCGCGACGAGCCGTTCGACCAGTTCGTGATCGAGCAGATTGCCGGCGACCTGTTGCCGCACCCTACCACGGACCAACTGATCGCCACCGGGTTCCATCGCAATACTCCCAGCAATTATGAAGGCGGCATCGATTTCGAGCAGTACCGCGTGGAGGCGGTGGCGGACCGCGTGGCCACCACCGGCGCAGTGTTTCTGGGGCTGACCATCGGGTGCGCGCGCTGCCACGACCACAAGTACGATCCGATCAAGCAGAGCGAGTTCTACCAGCTCTTCGCCTTTTACAACAACACCACGGAGATTTCCAAGGAATCGGACCGCTACGACTTCTACCGGCCCTATCTCGACTTGCCCACGCCGGCGGAGACGGCTCGCGCCAACGCTTACCACGCCCAGCTCAACGTGCTGAGCCGCGAGTTGGTGGATTACATACAGAAGCTCGAGGCGAAGTCTCGGAAGCCCGGCGATCCACCACTGTACAAAGATCCGGGCCTGCAAGCGAGGGTGGCGACCCTCCGCACATTGCTCAAGCCTACGGGGACCGCCGGGGCTCCGGAGTACCACTGGCGCGGACCGTGGGTCACCAAGACGCTGATCATGCGCGAGTTGCCCGCGCCCCGCGAGACCTACGTGCAGATCGGCGGGGACTTCCTGCGACCTGGCGCGCGCGTCTATCCGGGCGTTCCGGCCGTGCTCTCTTCGCAGCCGGTGACGGGAAACCGCCTCGATCTGGCCAAGTGGCTGGTGAATCCTTCCAATCCGCTGACGGCGCGCGTCACGGTGAATCGGATGTGGCAGGCGTACTTCGGCAAGGGCATCGTAGAAACCGAGAACGATTTCGGGCTGATGGGGGCCACGCCGACGCATCCAGAACTGCTCGACTGGCTGGCGACCGAATTCGTAGCGAAGGGCTGGAGCCAGAAAGCGATGCACCGGCTCATCGTGACTTCCGAGACCTATCGCCAGTCTTCACGCAACCGGCCGGAGCTGGAGGAGCGCGATCCATACAACCACCTGCTGGCGCGCCAAGCCCGATTCAGGCTGGAGGCCGAGAGCATACGCGATGCCGCGCTGGTGGCGAGCGGCCTGCTGACGCCGACCATCGGAGGGTCGAGCGTCTACCCGCCGATTCCAGAGGGCTCCATGAGCACCACGCAGGTGAAGCGCGCCTGGCCAACCGAAACCGGGCCCAACCGCTATCGCCGCGGCCTGTATACGTTCTTCTATCGCATGGCGCCGCCGCCGAGTCTGGCCTTGTTTGACGCGCCGGTGGCCGACTCGACTTGCACGCGGCGCATTCGCTCCAATAGCCCGCTGCAAGCGTTAACGCTGCTGAACGATGATACCTTCGTTGAATTTGCGCGGGCACTCGCCAAGCGGACGCTCAAGGAAGCGCCGGCGAACGGCGAGCGGGAGCGGCTCGAATACGCCTTCCTGCTGGCGATGGCGCGCCCGCCGCGGCCGAAGGAGCTGAACCGCCTGGCGGCGTTCCTCGCGTCCGAGCGGGACGAATACCGGTCTGATACAAGCTCTGCGGCGGCGCTGGCGACGCCGGAAGCGGGAGCGTTCGACTCCGGAACGGCGGCCGCCGAAACCGGCAAGCAGGAGGCCGACTCGGTGAATCCTAAAGAAGCGCCCGAGCTGGCCGCCTGGATCCAGGTTTGCCGCGTGCTGTTCAACCTGGATGACTTTATGACGAGGGATTAATCTTATGACGCTGGAAGATCGTCTTCTGTTGTTGCAAACGCGCCGTCATTTCTTTAGCCGGTGCGGCATGGGCCTCGGCCAGATCGCGCTGGCTTCACTCCTCAGCGAGGGCAAAGCATTTGGGACCACGGCAAAGCCCGCGAATCCGATGGCGCCGAAGCCGCCGCACTTCCCGGCGAAGGTGAAGAACGTCATCTACCTTTTTATGGCTGGCGGCCCCAGCCAGCTCGAGCTGTTCGACTACAAGCCCAAGCTGCGGGAGTTCAACGGAACGGCCGCGCCGGAGTCGCTGCTCAAGGGGAAGCGCTTCGCCTTCATGGACAGCTTCACCAAGGACCCGCCCAAGCTGCTCGGCAGCAAGCGCGAATTTCAGCGCTACGGCAAAGCCGGCGTGTACGTATCGGAGCTGCTGCCCAACATCGCCTCGGTGGTGGACGATGTGGCGCTGATTCACGGCGTGGCCACCGAGAACTTCAACCACGCCCCGGCGAAGTGCTTCATGAACACCGGGTCGATCCGCTTCGGCCGGCCCAGCATCGGCTCGTGGGTGACGTACGGGATCGGGAGCGAGTCGGAGGACCTGCCGGGATTCGTGGTGCTGCAATCGGGACCGCGCGGTCCCCGCGGCGGAGCGGGGCTGTGGTCGAGCGGCTTCCTTCCGACCGCCTATCAGGGCGTTCCGTTCCGCTCCGGCGGCGATCCGATTCTCGACCTCTCGAGTCCCAAGGGCGTAACGGAGCGGGCGCAGGAGCAGACGCTGGGCGCCATCCGTGACTTGAACCTGCTGGAGATGGATGAGACCGGCGATTCCGAGATCGCCACCCGCATCGCTGCCTATGAGACCGCTTACCGCATGCAAACGAGCGGCCCGGAGTTGATCGATTTCTCCAAGGAAAGCCTGAAGACTCGGGAGATGTACGGCGTCGAGCCCGGCAAGGCTTCGTTTGCGAACAACTGCCTGCTGGCGTGCCGGCTGGTGGAGCGGGGCGTGCGGTTCGTGCAGTTGTACCATACCGACTGGGACCACCACGCAGACCTCGGGCAGCCCCTGGAACAGGTTTGCCGGGAGGTGGACCAGCCCACCGCGGCGCTGATCCGCGATCTGAAGCAGCGGCGCTTGCTGGAGCACACGCTGGTGATTTGGGGCGGCGAGTTCGGACGGACCCCCATGGGAGAAGCGAGGGAAAAGGGCAAGGCCGGCCGCAATCACCACATCGATGCCTTCACCCTGCTCATGGCGGGCGGGGGCATTCATGCCGCGCAACAGCTCGGCCAGACCGACGAGCTGGGCTTTTCGCCGGTCGGAAATCCCATCGGCGTTCACGACATCCACGCCACCATCCTGCACCTGCTGGGTCTGGAGCACACGAAGCTGACCTTCACGTTCCAGGGCCGGCAGTTCCGGCTCACCGACGTTTCAGGCCAAGTGATCGAAAAGCTGCTGGCGTAAGGCTCGTCTCCCGCGTGCGCCTCAGAGCGCGAGCACCAGGCGAAGGCCATCCTCGACCTGTTCGAGAAGCCGGGAAGGCAGGGCAGCGATGCGCTCGGTGAGAAAGCTCTTGTCGAGGGTGACGACTTGCGACACGTTGGCGACGGAGTCTTTCGGCAGGCCGGTGTCTTTCCGCGAGCACTTCACGTTGCCGGGCGCCGCAGCCAAGCGAAGATTCGAGGTCATGGCAACCACCAGCACCATGCGAATGCGGCTCTGGTTGAATTCGTTCGCCTGCACGATCAGGACCGGCCGCCGGTACCCCGGACCGGAGCCGAGAGGCGCTCGCAAGGACGCCCACCAGATTTCTCCCCGGCGCATTACCAGTCCCGGCGCGGCAGCGACGCCGCCTGCATTGCTTCGAGAGCCGGGTCCACCGCGGACGACTCCGACCGGTAGACTTCATCCAGAGCCTCCTTCACTCCTTGGGCGCGATGCGACTTCAGGAATGACTCGACGGCCTGAGCGTAGAGGCGGCTGCGGGAAACGCCCAGGCGCCGGGAGGCGCGCTCAGCCGTGCGGAAGAGCGGGTCGGGGATGGAGATAGCGGTCTTCACGAGTCTAGTATAACTTGGGTTATACTTTCGCACAAGTCCACTGCCGTTGGCCCGTTGGCCGCCTTGTACCCGCCGCGAGTGAGCCGTAGTCCGTCCGTAAGGAGCATCGCCAGCTTTCACTCCCTTTGGTCGTGGCTCGGAGTCGGCCGATCGGAACCGTAGCCGAAGGAAGCGGCGCACCGTCCCGGTACGAGCACGAATCCCGCTTCCTGCGAGGCCGCCGAACAACAACAGCAAGCGCCGGGCCTTACGGGCGGATTAAGGGTGAGCGCCGTGGCTGCGCCGGTGCGCTGCAACTGTGGCAACATCGGAAATATGCAGATCTCCCGCAGAGAATTCCTGGAAACATCCGCCCTGGCGGCTTCGGCTGTGGCGCTGGCGAAGCCGGCCGGGCATCCCGATTGGATCGACCGGCCCATGCGCTGGTCGCAGCTCACGCTGGTGGAGAACGACCCCGGGCAGTATGAGGCGTCCTTCTGGCTGGATTACTTCCGGCGCACGCACTCCGATGCCGCCTGCCTGAGCGCCGGCGGGTGCGTGGCCTACTATCCGACCAAGGTCCCGCTGCACTACCGCAGCGCCTGGATGAAAGACACCGATCCGTTCGGCGAACTGGTTGCCGGCTGCCGCAAGCTGGGCATGGTGGTGATCGCGCGCACGGACCCCCACGCCGCGCACCAGGATGTTTACGAGGCGCACCCGGACTGGATCGCGGTGGGCGCCGACGGCCGCCCGCGCCGGCACTGGGCCTCGCCCGATCTCTGGGTCACTTGCGCGCTCGGGCCTTACAACTTCGAGTTCATGACCGCGGTCACCAGGGAAATTGTGTCGTTGTACAAGGTGGACGGCATTTTCTCCAATCGGTGGGCCGGCTCGGGCATGTGCTACTGCCAGCACTGCCGCCGCAATTTCCGCGCGGCCACCGGCATGGAACTGCCGCGCACCAACAACCCGCTCGACCCGGCGCGGCGAAACTACATCGTGTGGCGCGAGCAGCGGCTGTTCGAGCTGTGGCGGCTGTGGGATTCCGAGATTCGCAAGATCAACCCCAACGCCTGCTACATCGCCAACGCCGGGGGCGGGGCGCTGAGCAACCTCGACATGAAAACGATCGGCGAGATGGCGGAGACGCTGTTTGCGGATCGCCAGGCCCGCCGCGGCCTGGCCCCGCCGTGGACCAACGGAAAAAACGGGAAGGAATACCGCGCCACGCTGGGACGAAAACCGATCGTCGGCATTTTCAGCGTTGGCATTGTAGAGCCGTATCGCTGGACGGACTCGGTGCAGAGCGGCGCCGAAATCCGCATCTGGGTGGCTGACGGCATCGCCAACGGCCTGCGTCCCTGGTACACCAAGTTCTCCGGCACGCTGCGGGACCATCGCTGGCTGAAGGTCGTGGAGGACATTTACAACTGGCACTACCGAAACGAGAAATATCTGCGCAACGAGGCGCCGCTGGCGCGCGTGGCGATGGTCTACTCGCAGCAGACGGCGACTTTCTACGGCGGCGAGCGCGCGCGGGAAAAAGTCGAGGACCACACGCTGGGCGCCTATCACGCGCTCATCGAAGCGCGCATCCCGTTTGAGATGGTGCACGACCGGCTGCTCGACCCGGAACACATCGACCGCTTCAAGGCGCTTATCCTGCCCAACATCGCGGCGCTCTCCAACCGGCAGTGCGAGCAGCTCCGCGACTACGTGAAGCGCGGCGGCAGCCTGGTGGCGACTCTCGAAACGTCTCTGTATGACGAGTGGGGAGCCCGCCGGAACGACTTCGGGCTGGCCGACGTTTTCGGAGTCTCCTTCGCCGGCCGGATGGAAGGGCCGATGCACAACTCGTATCTCAATTTGCAGGGGCCGCACCCGCTGCTGGCGGGACTCGAAGACGCCGAGCGCATCATCAACGGCGTGTGGTGGGTTCACGTGCGGGGCCGCGAAAGGCTGGCCGCTCTACCGCTGACGCTGGTCCCCTCTTATCCCGATCTGCCGATGGAAGAGGTCTACCCGCGCGTGCCGAAGACCGATATCCCCGGGGTCTATTGGCGCGAGGCGGGCAAGAGCCGGATCGTTTATTTTCCCTGGGACATCGATCGAACGTTCTGGGAGGTGCTGTCGCTGGATCATGGCAAGCTGCTGCGCAACGCCGTGGAGTGGGCGGCGAACGAGGAAAGGCCGGCCACGGTCACCGGCGCGGGCGTGCTGGACGTGACCGTGTGGCGGCAAAAAGAGTCGATGACCGTGCACCTCGTCAATCTCACCAACCCGATGATGATGAAGGGGCCGTTTCGGGAGCTGATTCCAGTGAGCGAGCAGCAGGTGCGGGTGCGGCTGCCGGAAGGAACCCGCGCCGGCCGGGTGCGGCTTCTGGTCAGCGGGCAAACCCCGCAGGCGCAGCAGTCAGCAGGCTACTTGACGGTCGCCGTGCCGTCGATACTCGCCCACGAGGTGGTGGCGATCGACCTGTGATGAGCCGCGGCGCTTACTGCGCGAGCCGGATTCCCGTGCACTGCCAGCGCTTATCGGGCGGGAAAAAGTTCCGATAGGCAGCGCGAATGTGCGGCCGCGGCGTGAAACAGGAGCCACCTCGTAATACATACTGCCCGTTCATGAACTTTGCGTTGTACTCGCCCAGCGCGCCGGCCGGCGGCCGGTAGCCGGGATAAGCGACATAGGGGCTGCTCGTCCACTCCCACACGTCTCCAAACATCTTGGCGGGAGAATCCTCGCCAAGCGCAATCGGGTGGAAATAGCCGTCTTCCACGAAATTCCCGCGGATGGGAACTTGGCCGGCGGCGATTTCCCACTCGGCCTCGGTGGGCAACCGGGCGCCCGCCCAGCGCGCGTAAGCGTCGGCCTCGAAGAAACTGACGTGGCACACCGGCTCACCGGGCTCCAGCGGACGCGCGCCGCAAAGGGTCAGCAGCCACCAGCCGCCTTCGCCCGGCTCCCAATAGAGGGGCGCGCGCCAGCCGTGCTGCTGCACCGAGATCCATCCGTCCGAGAGCCACAGCTCCGGACGCTGGTAGCCGCCGTCCTCGAGGAAGGCCAGGTATTCGCCGTTGGTGACCGGCCGGTCCGCCAGCCGGAACGGGCCGGCCAGCACGCGGTGGCGCGGGCGTTCGTTGTCGAAGGCAAAATCCGTCCCACCGTGCCCGACGCAGCGGACCCCTTCGGGATACTCGATCCAGCCCATGCCGTCCGGCTCCGGGCCAGGCGCCTCCCGGCGCTCGCGGTAGGCCGGCCGCAACCGGGACGGGATGAGCGACCAAGCGTACTTGAGATCGGTGAGAAGGAGTTCCTGGTGCTGCTGCTCGTGGTGAATGCCGAGCGTGATGACGCCGGCCATGCCGCCGGGCACCTCTTCTTCCTCCAGCAGCCGCAGCAGCCGCTCATCTATATACTCTCGATACCCATAGACTTCGGCGACCGTGGGGCGCGCGAGCAGCCCGCGGTCCGGGCGCCGGAATTGCGGCCCGACCTGATTGTAATAAGAGTTGAACAGATACTCGTACGCGCCCGTCGCATCGAACGGGCGATAGCCGGTGCGCTGCCGCAGCACGAAGGTCTCGAAAAACCAGGTGGTGTGGGCCAGGTGCCACTTGGCGGGGCTGCAGTCCGGCATGGCTTGCACGACATAGTCCTCGGCGGCCAGGGGCTCGCAAAGCTCTAGCGTGAACCGGCGCGTCCTCAGGTAATCCTCGGATAGAGTGGCGGCTGGCACAAGTGGTGGCATGGGCGTGAGCCTCGCAGAGGATGGTCCGAAACTACCAGCGTACCCCAAACCCGGCGCGCGGCGGGACGGACCCAGGCAGGTTGGTTGCGATGGCGCGACGGAAACTTCCCGGTCAGGGCCGGCGCTCAGAACACGAAACGCAGCCCAAGCTGCATCTGGCGCGGGTTGCCCACGGTGGAGCTGATCACGCCCGCCTGGCTGTTGCCGATGGAGGCGTTGGGCAGCCCGAACTGCGGCTGGTTGAAAATGTTGAACGCCTCGGCCCGGAACTGGAACTGCATCCGCTCCTTCACCGGGAAATCCTTGAACAGCGACATGTCGAAGTTCACGCGGCCAGGGCCGAACAGGGTATCGCGCCCGAGGTTGCCGTAGGTGTAGAGCGCGGGCGTGACGAAGGCCGTGGGGTCGAACCAGCGGCTCAAGCTGCGCTGGTCCGAGGGCAGCGTGGCGTTGCGGACCGCGTCCGGCCGGCTGCCGGTGCCGTTGTTGACCGTCGCCGTTTGCAGCCCGGGCGTAAAGGGGAGTCCGGTCTGGAAGGTGGCGATGCCGTTGGTCTGCCAGCCGCCCAGCGCGAAATCGGCCACCCCGCCGCGGTTCATCATGGCCTGCCCCTTGCCGAACGGGAACCGATAGGTATAACTGATGGTCATGCGGTGCCGCATGTCGAAGGCGGCGTTGCCCCGGTCGGCGTTGCGGTTGCGCACGTCTTGCGGCGTGCCGGCGCCGCCGCCGAACTCCGTCCCGACATTATCGATGGCGTGCGCCCAGGTGTAGCCGGCCAGCATCTGCAAGCCCTTGCTCATCCGCTTTTCCACCGTCAACTGGAAGGCGTTGTAATTGCCAAGACCGTCGCTCACCGCGTACGTGATGCCGGCCAGGTTCGGCCGCACGCCGTAGAAGGGCCGCCGGGTGTTGAGCGGCGTCCCGCCGGGGAAAGGCGAGTTCAGGTCGATCGTCGTCCCCAGCCGGCGCCCCAGGTTGCCCACGTAAGCCAGCTTGAACAGGGTCTGCCACGGCGCAATCTCGTGCTCCACGGTGAGGTTGTACTGCTGGACGCGGGCGCTGCGGAAGCGGGGA
>DASQHK010000236.1:0-14468 GCA_035632135.1 Bryobacterales bacterium | reverse complement strand
CGGCGACTCCGGCCCCGGCGCTCGAAGACGTCGGCTCGATCATCATCGCAGTCGCCACCGACGCGCCGCTTCTGCCGCAGCAACTGAAGCGGCTGGCGCGGCGCGCGACCATGGGGCTGGCGCGGACGGGCAGCACCTCGGGCAACAGCTCCGGCGATTTGTTCCTTGCGTTTTCCACCGCCAACCCCGGCGCGGCGCGGCCTTCCGGCATCGCCCACCTCAAGATGCTGCCAAACAATCAGATGAACCTGCTGTTCTCGGCGACGGTCGAGGCGACCGAGGAGGCGATCGTCAACGCGCTGGTGGCGGCCGAAACCATGACCGGCGTGAACAACCACACCGTGGTGGCGCTGCCCCACGACCGGCTGCGCGAAGCGCTGAAGAAATACAACCGCCTGTCGGAGAAGACGGCGCCTTGAGCGCCAGCGCTGCCGGCGAGCAGCGCGCAGGCTTGCCGCCACCGGGTGTTCCAGGTATGCTTTACGCTTCACGCCCCGGCCCCTCATGACCGCTCCCGCCCAGCACGCCGCCGATCCCATCGCCGAGCGAACCCGCCGGCGCATCACCCGGCGGCTGATACCGTTTTTGTTTCTTCTCTACATCGTCGCGTATCTCGACCGCGTCAACGTCGGCTTCGCCGGCCTGGACATGACGCGCGAGCTGGGATTTTCGAACGAGGTTTTCGGCTTCGGCTCGGGAATTTTTTTTATCGGCTACGTGGTGCTGGAGATCCCGGGGACAATTCTGGTGGAGCTGTGGAGCGCGCGGAAGTGGATCGCGCGCATTCTCATCTCGTGGGGGTTGCTCGCCTCGCTGACCGGGCTGATCCACACGGCGCACCAGTTCTACTGGATCCGCTTCCTGCTGGGCGCGGCGGAGGCGGGCTTCTTTCCCGGCATCATCGTCTACCTCACCCACTGGTACCGCTACGAAGACCGCGGCAAGGCGGTGGCCATGTTTATGGCCGCCATACCGATTGCCAATATCGTAGGCGCGCCGATTTCCGGCTTGCTGCTGCGGGTCCACTGGCTCGGCTACTCGGGCTGGCGGTGGCTGCTGCTGCTCGAAGGGGTTCCGGCGGTGATTTGCGGAATTGCCACGCTTTTCTATCTCACTGACTGGCCGAAAGACGCCCGGTGGCTGCCGGCCGACGAGCGCGAGTGGCTGACGGGGGAGCTGGAGCGGGAGAAGCGGGTGAAGCAGGCAGCCCGGCCGCTGAGCATCTGGCAGGCGATGCGGAACCGCGACGTCGTGCTCCTCACGCTGGTGTACTTCTTCATCGTCACCGGCAACTACGGCCTGAACTTCTGGCTGCCGAAAATCCTGCAAAAGCTCTCCGGCCTCAGCTCGTTCCAGACCGCTCTGATCACGGCGATCCCGTTTCTGGCGGCGTTGCCAGCGATGCTGGTGGTGGGCTGGCACTCCGACCGCACCGGCGAGCGGCGGTGGCACACAGCGCTCTCGATTTTCGCCGTGGCGGCGGCGCTGGCGGCGAGCCAGGCGGTCGGCGACAGCGTGGCGCTTTCGCTGGTGCTGTTTTCGATCGCCGCCATGGGCCTTTACAGCTACCTGCCGAGTTTCTGGGCGCTGCCCACCACGTTTCTGAGTTCGGCGGCGGCGGCCGCCTGCATCGGGCTCATCAACGCCTTCGGCAACCTGGGCGGTTTTGTGGGGCCCTATGCGGTGGGGTTTCTCAGCAACAAGACGGGCAATTACGCGGCGGGAGTTTTCTACCTGGTCGCATCGGCCGTCGTGTCCGGTTTGCTGGTGCTGCTGTTGCGCGGCACGCGGCAGCTTACTTCGGCCGACGCAGCAGATCCTCAGCCTTGAGGCCGGCGTTGATCTTGAGGTTTTGTGTGACGCTCTCGCGGGCCAGCTTGCCGTCGCGGATCACGCGCAGCCGGAAGGAGAGCCGCAGGCCATTCACCTCGCGAAAGTCGGAGGCCATCTCCTCCACGCTCGCATCGGTCCGATAGCTTCTCTTCACCACGTCGCCGCTGGCGCGGTCCACACAAAGCCGCAACGGCCCGCCGCCGACGTTGGCAATTTCCACGGCGTCGCATGGGCGGCCATCCACACTGTCTTCGCCGGCCCAGCTTACCGCGGACGGGTCCGACGGCGGCCGAAACAGAATGTTGGCGCGCGCCAGCTCTGCCTGGGCGATCCGCAGTTCTGCGGCGGAAAGTTTCTCCGGCCCCTGCAGCCCTTTGCGCCAGCCGCCAGCGCTGCTGAAAGCCATCACGACCACGCCAAACGGCAGCCGGCTCTCCTGGCGGACGATGCCGGGAAGGATTACCTGGCTCTTGCTCTCGATGTCGAATTCACCCTGGGGAGTGACGACGCGGCTCTGGAGATCAAACGACATGTCGCGGACGGCGGCGAGCTTGTCGCGCCCGCCGGCGGCCTGCAGCGCGCGCTCGAGCGCCGCCCAGCCTTTTCCCGCTTGCCCCGGCACGGCTTGCGCGGCGGGACGCCACGGCAACGGCAGCGCCGTCAGCAAGAGCAGCCAGGCAACGCTCACAGCCACCAATTATACGCGCGGGGGCACGCTAAGATGTTTGCCCTATAACTCAGCCGTGCGATTCCTGATATTCTGATACGTCGATCATGCTCGAAGGCGTGAACACCCCATTGGTGACGCCGCAGGGACAGGATTCTCGCCCCGACTTTGGCGCCATGGCTCATTTGATCGATTTCGTCGTGGCTGGCGGCGTGCGCGCGGTTTGCATCGGCGGCACCACGGGCGAGTTCATCCACTATTCGATCGAGGTGCGGAAGCAGATGCTGGCTTGCGCCGCGAAGCACAGCAGTGCTCCCATCATTGCCGGCATCGCGCATTCCACGCTGCTGGGCGCGCTCGAACTGGCCCAGGCGGCGGCCGATGCCGGGGCTTGCGCGCTGCTGGTGATGCCTCCTTATTTTTTCCGCTACCAGCAGGAAGAGGTGCGGGAGTTTTTTCTGCGCTTTGCCGACGCCGTGCCCGCGCAGCTTCCCATCCTGCTCTACAATATTCCGGCGTTCACCAACGAAATCTCAGGCGAGACGACGCGCGAATTGCTTTCTTCCGGGCGTTTCGCCGGCATTAAGGATAGTTCCGGCTCGCTCGACGCGTTCCTGCGATTGAAGGCGCTGCGCGCCCATCATCCATTCACGCTGCTGGTGGGCGACGACAAAATCTTCACCGAGGCCCGCATGCAGGGCGCCGACGGAGTGGTTTCGGGCGTGGCGGGCGTGATTCCGGAATTGCTGCACGCCATCGACCGCGCGGCGGTGGGCGGGGCTTCCAGCCGGGCGCAAATGCTCGACCGGCGCCTGCGCGAGTTCATCGCCTGGATCGAGCGGTTTCCTGCGCCGGTAGGGATCAAGCTGGCGCTGGCCGAGAGAGGTTTGCCGTCGGGGCCGGAGGCCGTGCCGCTCGGCCCGGGCCGCCGGCGCCTGGCGGAACAATTCGGCGGATGGTTTCGAGAGTGGCTGCCGGTGGTGTTGCGGGAGGCCGCCTGATGAGTGGACCGACACAGGGGCCTTCGAAGCGGCCGCCCGGCGATATGCCGGCCGAAGAATTCCGGCGCCTGGCCCGCTCCACCGCGGAGTGGATCGCCACGTTTCTCGAAACCGCCGGCGAGCGGCCGGTGCAGCCCGCCGTCGCGCCCGGAGCCACGATCGCGGCGCTTCCCGCCAAGCCGCCCGAGCATGGCGAAGACATGGGGGCCATCCTGGCCGATTTCGAGAGCCAGATTTTTCCCTCGCTCACGCAGTGGAATCATCCCGGCTTCCTGGCCTATTTCGCTACCACCGCCTCGGGCCCGGGCATTCTGGCGGAAATGCTGGCCGCCGCCATCAACACCAATCCCATGGTCTGGCGGACCTCGCCAGGGGCCACCGAGCTGGAGCAAGTGACGCTGGATTGGTTGTGGCAGTTGCTGGGCCTGTCGGACCACTGCTTCGGCATGATCCACGACACGGCCTCCACCTCCACGCTGCACGCTATGGCGGCGGCGCGCGAAGCGCTGGAGGACCTGGCGGTGCGCGCGCGCGGGCTGAGCGGCGCTCCGACGCTGGTGGCTTACACGTCCGAGCAGGCGCACTTTTCGGTGGACAAAGCCGCCATCACGCTGGGAATCGGCCAGGACAACGTGCGCCGGATCCCGGTCGACGAGGAATTCCGGATGAAGCCGGAGGCGCTCGACGCGGCCATTGCGGAAGACCTGCTGGCGCACCGGCGGCCGTTTTGCGTGGTGGCCACCGTAGGTACTACTTCTACCACATCCATCGATCCCGTCCCCAAGATCGGCGAGATCTGCCGGCGGCGGCGGCTGTGGCTGCACGTGGATGCGGCCTACGGCGGCGCGGCCGCCATCGTGCCGGAGATGAGCCACGTGCTGGCCGGCTGCGATCGGGCCGACTCGCTGGTGGTAAACCCGCACAAGTGGCTCTTCACGCCGGTGGACCTGAGCGCGTTTTATTGCCGGCGGCCGGAGATCCTGCGCCGCACTTTCAGCCTGATGCCGGAATTTCTGGGGGCCGCAGAGGACCCGAAGGAGCTGAACCTGACCGAGTACGGCGTTCCTCTGGGGCGGCGCTTTCGAGCCCTCAAACTGTGGTTCGTGCTGCGTTACTTCGGGCGCGAAGGGCTGATCGCCAACCTGCGCGAGCATCTGCGCCTGGCCCGAGAATTCGCCGCCCGCGTGACCGAGCATGGCGACTTCGAGCTGCTGGCGCCGGTCGTGTTTTCCACCGTCTGCTTCCGCTTCCACCCGCCGCGCATCAGCGAGGCGCAACTCCAGAGGCTGAACCGAACGCTGCTCGAGGCCATCAATCGAAACGGGAAGTTTTTCCTATCGAGCACCATTCTGCACGATCAGTTCACGCTGCGGCTGGCCATCGGAAACATCCGCACCACGCAAACCCACATCGACAAGGTCTGGGATCTGATCCGAGCCAAGGCCCGCGACCTGACTCTGTAAGAGGCCGACCACAAACTCGCCCTCCACGCCACAGGCCTGGACTTCCACAATCTGGTTCGATGCCATTCGATCGCCGGCGATTCGAACCTTGACGTAGTTGTCACTCAAGGCGATCGTGCCGTTCTCGCCGGGCTGCTCCAGCGTCACAACCGAAAGCGTGCGGCCGAGCAGCGAGCGGCGAAAAGCCGCGCCCTCCGCCGCGGCCAGCTCGCGCAGGATGCGGTTGCGCTCGCGCTTGACGGGCGCCGGGACCGGATCGGGCGCCGCCGCGGCCGGCGTCGAAGGCCGTGGCGAATACGTGAAGACGTGGAGATAAGTGAAGGGCAACTCGTCAATGAGCCGCCGCGTTTCGTCGAAATCGGCGTCGGTCTCGCCGGGGAAGCCGACCATCACGTCCGCGCCGAAGGCCGCCTGGGGCATCAGACCGCGCGCCTTGCGGATGCGATCGGCGTAGTGGCGGGCGCGGTAACGGCGGCGCATCAGCCGCAGAATGCGGTCGGAGCCGGATTGCAGCGGAGCGTGGACGTGCCGGGCGATGCGCGGCTCGGAGGCCGCCAGTTCGAGCAGCTCGTCGGTCCAGTCCATGGGCTCGATGGAGCTGAGCCGCAGCCGGGCGATGCCGGTTTCCGCCAGCAGCCGCCGGAGCAGGGAAGCCAGGCGCGGGCGCGGCGTCCCCTGGTCTCGCAAGTCGCGCCCCCAGCGGCCCAGGTTGATGCCGCTCAGGACGACCTCGCGGTAGCGGGCGGCGAGTCGCCGCACCTGCGCTACCACCTGTTCCGGGGCCGCGCTGCGGCTGCGCCCGCGCACCGACGGGATGATGCAAAACGAGCAGCGGTTGTTGCAGCCGTCCTGAATCTTCAGATTGGGCCGCGTGCGATCCTGGCCCGCCTCCGGGGCCCCTTCCGGACTCAGCGCAGACAGAAACTCGGACTGCGCGAAGATGTCGCTGACAAAAATCTGGCCGTGAAAGTCGAGGTGGCTGCCGCCCGGCTCGGCCCGGACTATTTGCACCAGCCCGGCAATCTGATGCTTGTGGGAATTGCCCACCACCCAGGTAACGCCGGGCAGTGCGGCCAGCTCTGCAGGAGCGCGCTGGGCGTAGCAGCCGGTGACCAGGATTCGCGCCGCAGGATTCTCGCGGTGGGCGCGGCGGATGGCCTGGCGAGCGTCCTCATCGGCGGCCGCGGTGACCGTGCAGGTGTTCAGCACCACCAGGCCGGCTGTCTCGCGCGAGCCGGCCGGCTCGAAGCCCTGCGAACGCAGGGCAGCCTCCAGCTCCGCGCCGTCGGCCTGGGCGGCGCGACAGCCGAAGTTGTGCACATAGAAACTCCTGGAGAGGGTCATGAACGGAGACAGCCGGCGGACAGAACGGAAACTGGAGCTTCAGTCCGCCGCGCCGCCGGAAGCGGCTCCCGAGGCCATGCCGCCGGCGGAGGCTGCGCCACGCCGCTGCAGAAAGCAGTCCCGGCAGAATACCGGGCGTCCCTGCGTCGGTTTGAAGGGAACCGTGGTCTGCTTGCCGCACTGCGAGCAGACGGCCATGGTCTCGACCTTGTGCCCGCCCTGCCCGGCGCGCCCGTGGCCCCGCTTGTTCTTGCACGCCTTGCAGCGCTTGGGCTCATTCTTGAAGTTCTTGTCGTGAAAAAACTGCTGTTCGCCCGCGGTGAAGACGAAATCCGCCCCACATTCCACACACTTCAAAATCCGGTCCACGAACTCTGGCATCTGGCACCTGCGCTTGGCCCAACCACTCGCTCTAAAAAGCCTGCGGCCCGGGCGGGGCTGGCCCTACTGCCTGCCCCTGTTTATGATCCGGCTATTCTATCTCGCGCCGCGATTTCTTCCGATTGCGCTTGCGGGCCAGAGCCTGCTTGACTCGTTTCTTTTCTCCTGGTTTCAAATAGAAGGAGTGGCGCTTCACTTCCTTAATGATGTCTTCCTGCTGCACCTTCCGCTTGAAGCGGCGCAGGGCGTTTTCCAAAGACTCGCCCTCTTGAAGCCTCACTTCCGCCACGCTTTACACCTCCCCGCTTGATGCGATCAATTCCAGTACAGGCTGACCGATAAAGTCAATCCGATTGTATCGTATTTGGACCTGCTTTGCCAGAAATCTTTGGGCGCGGCCGGCGCGAATTTCGCTCCGCTGCCGGTGTATTCTGGTTGGCGGAGGCGCTCCATGCCGGCTCTGACCGGGGTTCTCGAAACTGCCCTTTGTGTGGACAACCTTGCTCGCTCCCAGCGCTTTTACGAGGAGGTCTTTGCGTTCGAGGCCATGGTTTCCGACGCCCGCTTCTGCGCCTTCAACGTCGCGGGCCGCCAGGTACTCTTGCTCTTCCAGAGGGGGGCGACGCGCGAGCCGTTGGCAACGCCGGGCGGCATCATCCCGCCCCACGGCGGCTCGGGCGAGCTGCACCTGGCCTTTTCCATTCCTGCTGCGGAGCTGGAGGCCTGGGAGAAGAGGCTGCTGGAATCAGGGGTCCCGATTGAGAGCCGCGTGGCTTGGCCCGAGGGCGGCCACAGCCTGTATTTCCGCGATCCCGATCATCACTCCATCGAGCTGGTCACGCCGGGCTGCTGGCCGATCTACTGACCCGCTATTATGGAACGGGGGCGAAGCGGTGCCCGTAGCGGTTGGAGTGCGCCAGCCGCTCGAAATGGTCGAAAACGATGCGCGTAACCGGCCCCACCGGATCCTCGGCTTTCGGCGGGTCGTAGACCGACATCACGCTCAGCGCAAACGGCCTCCGGTCCAGATAGACGATTCCGGTCTCGCAGCGGACTCCGTCCACGCCGCCCGGCTTGGCCGCCACTTCATAGCGTGACGGCACAGCCGCCCGCATCGCCGCTTTCACCTGTTTCATGACCGCGAGCATCTCGCGGCACGCTTTTTCGTCGATGATGCGTCCGCCGTAAAGGAGCGCGGCGAGACGCGCCATCTCGAGCGGCGTGGAGACATTCTCGTCGCCGCGCTCCACCGCCGCATCGTCCATCATTTTGCGCCGCAGCCGCGTGTGCGCGAGGCCGAGGCTTTCGAGCGTCCGGTTGACGCGCTCCATTCCCGCCATGTCGATCAGCTTGTTGGCGGCGGTGTTGTCGCTCTCGACGATCATGTGCCGCACCAGCTCCTCTACGGTCAGCGTCAGCGCTTCGCCTTTCGCCAGCCGGGCCGCCAGCGTGCCGCTGCCGCCGGCCATGTCCCGGGGCAGGAGCATCACGCGGTCGGACAGGCGCAGCTCTCCGGCCCGCTGGGCTTTGAAAATCTCGATCAGGACCGGGATTTTGATCGAGCTGGCCTGCGTGAAAACGGCGTCGCCGTGATAAGAGAAAACGTGGCCGTTGGCGAGATCGACCGCTGCCACGCCCAGCACGCCGTCGAAACGCGCGTCGAAATCACGGAGGCGCTGGAGGGTCTTCTGCTCGAGCAGTTCCTCGACGCCGCCCTGCGCCCACAGGGCCGGCGTCGCGGCGAAAACCAGAATCGCAAGCGCCCTGGCGGCGGTCATGAGCGTGCCGGCCACGGCCTATTTCACGGAGACGATCGGGCGGTTGGTGCTGTCCTGCCCGCCGACGTGCAGCGCCAAGGGCTGGTCGCCGGTGGAAGCGTTGCCCGGCACCACAATGTTGGCCTGCTCCAGTCCCACAAAGCCCGGCGTCGCGCCCAGGAACTGGATGGGCGCTTCGACCGGCCCGATGATGGCGCTCTTGTCGAGCGTGGCCTGCGAGAGCGTGGTGAGCGATGCCGGCTGCCCGGTCGCAATAGGCGGGCTCATTGGCCCCACGCCGGTCAGGTACACCGTGATCACCGTGCCTCGCGGCGCGGGATTGGCGGCGGAGTTGAGGCTCAGGTCCTGATTCTGCACTACGGCGCGGTTGGGGTCGTTGGGGTAGGTGAAGATGCCGATTGCCGATTGGGCGATCGTGAACGCGGCGGGCCCGCTCGCCACGCTGCCGAACTGCACCGCGACCGTGGCCGGCCCCGGCGGCGCCTCAAACGGCAACTGCGCGTTGATCTGATCCGCCGACACATAAAACAGCGGCATCGGCATGGTCTTGCCGCCGGCGTTCACGCTGGCCGTCACCTTCTGGTCGAGCAAAGTTGTTGGCAGCGGTAGCGTGGTGGCGGCGGCGGTGGCCGGGGCCAGGCGCTGGCCGAAAATCGACACGATCGCGCCCGGCGCCAGCGGGGCCGGAGAGGGCGCGAAGCCGCCTGCGTTGACCACGCCGTTGGCAAAGATCAGGGGCTGCGGAACGTTGGTTCCGGGCGTCACTTTGCGGACGCGGTCGTTGTACCAGTCGGCGAAGTAGAGATTCCCGTTGGCGTCGATGGCCAGCCCGGTGGGGCGAGAAAGCTTCGCCGCCCAGGCCGGCCCGTTGTCGCCGCCAAAGCCGTTGCTCGCCGCGCCCACCGGCGTGCTGATGGTGGCGCTCGCAGCGAGCGGGCTGGTCACGCGGCGGATCACGTCGTTGTGCATATCAGCAATATACAAATTGCCTGCCGCATCAAACGCCAGCCCCACCGGAAAGCCCAGCACCGCCTGCGCCGGCGGGCCGCCATCGCCCAGCGGGGCGTCATCGCCGTGCAGGCCAGTGCCCACGAGTCGGCGGATCGTACCGGTTTGCAGGTTCAGCACCCGCACCACGTTGTTGTGGTAGTCGGAGATGAAAAGATTGCCGTTATTGTCCGCCAGCAGCCCGCTCGGCCAGCCCAGGCACACCGAGGCGCCCGGGGCGCTGTCCGGGATCGTGGCGGCGGCGCCGTCGCACTGCATGTTGCTGTCGCCGTGCTGGCCGTTTCCGGCAATGGTCGTGATCACCCCGGTCTTGGCCGAGACCATCCGCACACGGTTGTTGAAAGTGTCGGCGATGTAGACATTGCCCGCTGCATCCACCGCCACCGCCTCCGGTCCGTTGAGCGCCGCGGCCGTGGCCGGCTGGCCATCGCCGCCAAAGCCCTCCACCTGGCTTCCTGCGCCTGCCACGAGTTGGACGATGCCCTTGGTGTCGATCTTCTTCACCTGGTCGTTGTCCTCGTCGGTGAAGTAGACGTTCCCCGCCCCGTCCGCCGCGACGGCGGTGGGAAAATTCAGCTGCGTCTGGGTTGCTGGGTTGCCGCTCCCGCCATTGCCTGGCTGCCCGGTGCCGGCAAAAGTGGTGATGATGCCGCTGGTATCCACTTTCCGGATTCGCTGGTTGCCTTTGTCGGCGATGTACAGGTTTCCCTTGGTGTCGACTGCGATGTGGCCGACGTCCTGCTCCTGAGTCGGATCCGTATCGACGACGAAGCACAGCGTCGCCTGATTGCCGGCAATGCCGTCCCGGATGAAGTTCGGGCAGGCGTTCAGTTGGCCGCCCGTTCCTGCCACGGTGCTGATGGTGCCGCCTCCGACCTGCGGCGCCTGCGCCCAAAGCGCCGTTGCCAATGCCGGCAAGGCCAGGAATGCCAGACTGCGCATAAATCGGTCTCCCTCTCGAATGGAAACCCACAAGGTAACATACCCGCCCAATGGCAGGCGGCGCCGGCGCTGGCCCTGACCGGCCCGCTCATCCCATATACCCGCCGCCACCGGTGGTTTATCTAGCCGGCATCCCTCGCGCCCGATAAGTCCAGATGGGGGGATGATCATGTCTGTGTTTCGCAAGAACCGACCCGGCCGGCGTCGGGGCTTTGTGCTCGTCACCGCCGCCGTCGCCGCCGTCGCCATCCTGGGTATGACCGGTCTGTGCCTGGACCTGGCCCGCCTTTACATTGCCAAGAACGAATTGCAGAACTACGCCGACTCGGCGGCCATCGCCGCCGCCAACGTGCTCGATGGAACCGCCACTGGCATCACCAATGCCACCGCGGAAGCGCAGCAAAACGCCAACAAATGGTACTTCGACAACAGCGCGGTCAGCTCGGTGGCGGTGGATTTCAGCACCACGTTCAACGGAGCTTTCTCCACCAACCCGAACCCGGCCACCGGATACGCTTTCGCCCGCGTGCGGGTGCAGGGTAGCGTGCCGGTTTATTTCCTGCCGATCTTTTCCAGCACCAGCACGGTGAGCGCCGTCTCGGCTCTGGCCGTGGCCGGCCAAAGCCTGCAATCCTCGCTGGGGGACAATTTGTTCCCTTACTCTCCCGACGCCCACGTTCCCAACCCGCTGGCCGCTGACCCCACAGGAAATTTCGGCTATATCAAAGGGGATCTCTACACGCTGCGGTGGGACCCGGTGGGGAAAGGCAGCAAGATTGGCATCACGGACAAAAGCGGCACCAAGCTGGTGGGATGCAGCGGCGACATGAGCACCCCTGGCTTCATCCCCGGCTCCGACAACAACGGCCAGCGCGGCTACATCGATCTGCTAGGCGCCGGAGGCGGGGGCGGCGCGGCGTTTATTCGCAGCGCGATTGTGGGCAGCGTCGAGGTTCCGACGCCCCTCCAGGTGGGCGATCCCATCGACGTCGCCAGCGGCAACAAGCAGACCGAAGTGACGGCGCTGTTGAACCGCATCGCCCAGGACACCAACTCTACTACCGCTACCTACTACACGGCGCCCGCCGCCGGAGTGGGGATGGACCCGCCCGGCCGCACCTATTACTCCATTGACCCGCCGGGCCTCCCGCCGGCCAGCCCGCCGCACGGAAACGGCCGCCGCGTGGTCACCATGCCGGTCAACGACCCGACCACCAACCTGATCCTGGGCTTTGCGCAGTTCTTCCTGCCGCCGACTCCGTGCCCCGTCGGGGCCCAAAACACGCAACCTTGCTGCGGCGAGTATATCGGTCCGGCTACGACCCTGCCGGCCAGCGGAGGCGGCCTGAACGGCAGCGGCAGCCCGGGGCTCTATCAAATCCGGCTGTTCCAGTAGCAGCCGCGGCGGCTGCGGACCGGCGCCGGGCGCCTCCGTCTCCTACTCCACCGTGACGCTCTTGGCCAGATTCCGCGGCTGGTCCACGTCGCAGCCGCGCCGCACCCCGATGTGATAGGCCAGCAACTGTAGCGGAACTACTTCGACAATCGGCAGCAGCAGCTCCTCGGCCGGAGGCAGCTCGATCATGTGGTCCACTGCCTCGCGCACCTCCGCATCGCCCTTGTTGGCGAGCGCAATCACGATGCCCTCCCGCGCCTTCACTTCCTTGATGTTGGAGAGCGTCTTCTCGTATTGCACGCGGCTGTCCGGCCGCGTCGGGTCGTGCGTGGCGATCACCACCACTCAGATGTAGTACTTGAACGACAGCGGAGCGTCGGATTCCGCGGGCCCAGCGGTCAAAATTTCCCCCACTGCGTCGGCGAACCGGAGCGTAACCGGGGAGCCGCCGCCGAATCTGCAAGCGTTGTAGTTCAGCTTCGTAAGAGCCATGATGTCGGCCAGGATTGTTTCAATCACCCCATCTCCCCGGCATACGTCGATCAGCAGCGGGCGCGGGACTTCCTTTCCGTCGTAGGTCTGAACGCGAGGTACAAAGCCGCTCGTCCAGAGGTAGGCCGTTCGACGGTCCTGAACGTGTGCCAGTCCGCGCAGGATCGGATAGGACCCGCCGCGATAGAGTTTCAGCATCTTCTCGGTCTTGATCCGCACGCCAACGAGATTTGTCGAGGTGCGATCAATAGCATCCTGAAACCCAGCCCACTCGTCGTCGTTGAAGGCAGTACGCCCGTGCAGGAACAACTCTGCTGGCGGTTTCCGCTCTTTATTATTGGGGTCGTCCTTGTACGTCCCAACCGCGAGGTTCACGACCCTGCTAGCCGCTTGCCTGCTGAGATGAAACTCGCCGCGTTTCGGCGAATACCATGGCCCCACGGCGCCCTTGAACACTACGCCGTCGCCGGAATCGAGAAACATCTGTGCTGCGCAGCACGCCGATCTCGGGTCACCACCTCGTCCGTCCTGCTTGAATGCCAGTCCGATGTAGCACACGCCTCTGCGTATCTGGGCGATCTTCCACGGACGCCCACCAGCCTTGTAGAACGCAGCGTTGGAAATGTTCCATGCGATCCTCGACTGCAACGAATCCAACTTCCGGCGCGGGTTCCCTTTGGTGTTCAGGAACTCCGATTCGCGATGGGCAATCGTGCTCTCGCGGATGATCTGCGTCGGAGCGTCGCGACCAAGTAGTCGCGCCTTCAACTGGTTGTGAAAATTCGGCTCGTACTGGTACGGCTTCGCCTCGACATTTACATCGGGAAACAGACTTGGCTCCGTCTCCAATCGCCGCGCTTCCTTCACCGTCAGTTTCTGCTCGACAAAAATGCTCTGTGTGGCCGGAACGCGGGATTCCGGGCGGCAGTACTTGTAAACGTCGTCGTGAACCAGCACGAACCAGACGTCCACTTTGACGTCTTCATCCTTCAGCGCCCTGAGGATCCTGTCCGCGTAGAGATCAACGGTCTTGTAAACCCGCTGGTGCTTGTTCGAGAGGAACAGCGACTTATTCACGTCATCGCGGTTGATCTCGAGTTCAAGAACCGGGGCGGGGCTCCACGGAATACGGAATGCTGCTTCGAAGCCCGGATACGGAGGGTGCGATAACTGGAACAGTTCGTCAGAATCGCTCTCGACAACGGGGCGCTGAATCTTCGCGGCCCAGTCGCGGAACCGTCGCAGCCCATCCGCGCTGCCGATCACCCCTGCTCTTATGCCGTAAGGTGCCCCCTTGTCGAGCGGCCCGAACAACGTCAAGCCGTCACGCGGGTCTTCGATCGCCTGGCCGTGACGAAAGAGCAGTGCGGGTTCAGGGAAGTGAATCAGTCTCACGAGTACCCCTCGTTCTCGTTGTCGTTTTCGCCGCGCTCCTCCAGCTCGTCATCTTCCTGTTCGGTATCTTCGCTTTCTTCGTCTTCCATGGTGAAGGTTTCCGCCTCCAGTTCGGGAATGAGCGTCCGCTGTTTTCGGGTTGGTGGGTCAGCGTAAGAGATGTCGCTTTCAAACTGCTCCGGTGTCACCGACACTTGGATGAAGGCGTTTGCTCCCGCTGGGAGGCAGAGGCCCGCACTGCCTTGTGACAGCCAGTGCAGAGTTGCCAGCAAACGATCGCGCCACTCAGGGTTGAACCAGGTTTTGCACTGCCGTCGCCGCGCACTGTGCATCTTCCGGTGGCTCGGCCAAGGCGTTGCGCCATCAGTAGTGAAGATGACGTGGGTCGAAACAACGTACGCGAATGATGGCGCGAAGAGCGGCCGTGCCTGAATGCCGAAATGCCAGTAGCGCCTGCTGCCATCAGCCTGAGTCGCGTACCCGACAACCCTCCGGTAGGTCTGCCTGCCTTCAGGGTTCGTGAAGGGAATGTCGAGATTTGGCTGATTTCCCTTCTTGAAGAAGTAGCAGCTTCCCCTGTTCGAAAGCGCGTATGTTCCAAGCGTCGAAGCACCCATCCAGGACTCCCGAAGGTGGCCCCCAAAGTCAAGACCATTTTTGGCGCCGAATAAGCTAAGATCCGGCAGGGTCGGGTGTGGTTGTGCGGCAGCCGGATGGTGACGGTCGCTTCCATTTGCAGCCTGGCATTTTCGCCTCTAAGGAAAGAGG
>DASQHK010000235.1:0-2030 GCA_035632135.1 Bryobacterales bacterium | reverse complement strand
GGCGTGAAATCGGTGCTGACCGTCTTGCGGCGCTCGGAGAAGCGGGATCTCGTCATCGTCCCCGAAGAGCTGAAATTGGAGGAAGACTCATGAAAGTAGGGATCTTAGGATCGGGCATCGTTGGCCAGGTGCTCGGCGCGGGTTTCGTGAAGCACGGCCACCAGGTCATGATGGGCACGCGGGACCCGCGCGATGAAGAAGTTCGGAGCTGGCTGGCAAAAACTCCCGGCGCCTCCGCCGGAGCGTTTGCCGAGGCCGCCCGCTTTGGTGACGTCCTCGTGCTGGTGGTGTTGGGCCGCGTGGTGGAAAAGGTGATTGCGCTCGCCGGCCCGGAAAACTTTGCCGGAAAGACCGTAATCGACGCCACCAACCCTCTGGCCGAGGGGCCGCCGGTCAACGGCGTTCTGCCTTACATCACCGGCCCCAACGAGTCGCTCGGCGAAAAAATTCAAGCGCTGCTGCCGCAGGCGCGCGTGGTCAAGGCTTTTAACAGCGTCGGCAACGCTCGGATGGTGAATCCTCACTACGAGCAAGGCACGCCGACCATGTTCCTGTGCGGCGATTCTGAGGACGCCAAGGCCCGGGTTTCCGAGATCATCCGGCGGTTCGGCTGGGAGCCTTTTGATTGCGGCGGCATCATCGCCGCCAGAGCGCTGGAGCCTCTCTGCATGTTTTGGTGCATTCCTGGTTTTCTGAGAAACCAATGGACGCACGCGTTCAAGGTGCTGACGGGGTAGCGCTGGGCCGCTCGCGCGGCGGCTTGCTTAGGAGGGCGCCATGGCGGCTGCCGCCTGCGTGAGAATCACCAGGTCGACGCGCCGGTTCTTGCGGCGGCCCGCCTCGGTGTCGTTCGAGTCGAGCGGCTCATACTGCCCGTAGCCGGCCACGGCGAAGCGGTCGGCGGGCAACTGCAAGTCTTTAGTCAGCAGATTCAAGACCGCCACCGAGCGGGCGGTGGAGAGCTGCCAGTTGGAGGGAAACTTTCGCGAGCGGATGGGCGTGTTGTCGGTGTGGCCCTCGAGGCGTATTTCCCCGGGCACCGTTCGCAGCGCGTCGGCCACCTTGACCAGGATGGGCCGCGCCGCATCGGAGACGCGGTCGTCGCCGGGCGCGAAGAACGCCGACTCCTTCAGGCTCAGCACCAGACCCCGCGTCTGCAAGGAGATCTCGATCTTGCCCGCCAAGATTTCCGGCATCAGCTCGCTGGTCAGCTTGCCTTGCGCCGGTTGCAGCTCGGCCATGGTCAGGCCCAGCACCAGCGACCGGGCGTTGGGCGCCGGCGCCAGGGAAGCGGCCGGAGCCTGCGGCGCGCCGGCCTTCCCACCCTTGCGGGTCGGCTCGGCGCCCTTGTTCGCATGAGAATCGAACACGGCCGCCATGGCCGCCATCTTTTTCTTGTCCACCTGCGAGGAAGCAAACATCACCACGAAAAAGGCGAACAGCAGGGTGATGAAATCGGCGTACGAAACCAGCCAGCGTTCTTCGTTCATCGGCACCATTCTTATCGGCGGAAACGGAGAAAAGCTGCGCGGGCCGGGCCCCTTTAGTTCTCCGGCCGGAATTCCAGCCGCTCCACGACCTCGGGCTTCGAAAACTCGAGCGGAAAGCTCCGCCCGGCGTAGTACGCCTCCCACTGGTCCTTGTAGTGCTTCGAGAAGGGCTGCCCCGACTCGCCCGTGGTGAGGTTGTGGAGGGAGCGGTCGAGGTCCGCCAGGTCCACCACCATCCGCATGGACGGCGCCAGGCGCGTGGTGGTCTGCTTTATGGTCGTAGTAGTACCTGAAGCGGGAAACGGCCCGATGTCGAACCACCGCCGCAGAACCGGAACGTGGTGGCCCACCGGGTGGGCGATGGTGGTCTCGAGGTACCGGCCCCACGTCGCCGCCGCCCCGGGCAGCGCCTTGCGGTCACGGATGGCCTGGTCGAGCGAGCGCAGCAGCAGCTCGTCGTAGTCTTTGGTCCAGCCCGCCGGCCGGGCCTCCAGCGCCTCTTGCACAAACACCGTGCTCATCTGTGACGTGTAAATCTCG
>DASQHK010000234.1:0-3522 GCA_035632135.1 Bryobacterales bacterium | reverse complement strand
ACCGGAGACGGAACAGGTACTCCCGACAGGCTTCCTCCGAACGGAAGCGGGCCTCCAACTCCGCCAAGGTCCGGGGGTAATCCTCCATGGGCCGCCATACTACAGGTTGTGGTGACCTGAGTCAAGTGGATACCCCGATTTGCTGGATTTTAAGGCCACACCCCGGAGAACGAACTGGGAGAAGGACAAGCCTTATACTAGGCAATCCAACCTCTACGTGGAACTAAAACCGCTGGAGCAAATTCCGGTTGAGCTACGCCTCAAGTTCAGGTGCAAGAACAATGCGGCCTGCAAGGGCCACGCATCCAGGCTAATCGCCTGGGAATACATGGAGGCATTCAGGAAGTTTCGGAAGCGGTACGGTTCCGAATCAGAGGGCCTTAAGAAGATCAAGAGCCACCTGGAGGCGTTGTTTGCTGATTCCCGAAAATCGTCCTACGCTCTGCTCGGGACGCATTTTCGCTACCCGGTCTGGATGATCGGCCAGCTTTATTTTCTAGAGCGGGACACGCCTCCCAGGCTGTTTTGATCCATATCGCAATGGCTTCGCGGGCCGCGTACGGCTTCTGGCCGAGGGAGTCAACGCACTTTTCAGACACTACCTGGTTACCGTCGCGGACCGATGTGGAGACGAGTCAGGGTCGCCACTGATGGCGGTCCAGCCGCACGCCGGCCCCGGCGAACGCCACGCCCTCCGCTTCCAGCCGCAGCCGCTGCTCCATGCCGGCCGGCCCGGGCAGCCGAATCTTGCCTCCCGCCCCGAGCACGCGGTGCCACGGAAGACCCGCTGCGCGCGGCGCTCCGCGCAGCGCCCACACCACCTGCCGAGCCGTGCCGGGAAAGCCCGCCAGCTTCGCCACTTGGCCGTAGGTGGCGACGCGCCCCGCCGGAATGCGGCGCACCACCGCCCACACCTGACGGAAGTAGCCGCTGGGCGAATTTTGGGAGGTGGCGCGTTTGGTCCGGCGGCCGGCGTGGGGGCGGGCCTTAGCCGGCATTGGCGCCGGCCAGTTGCGGTTCGATCTGCTCGAGCAGCCGCTCCACGTCGGCGGCGCTGAAGGGCTTCGCCAGCACCGCCTGGTTGGGCTCCGAAAACATCTCGCGAATGTCGCCGCTGAAGCTCTCCGTGGTCAGAAAAACGAAGCTGCGAATGCGGCCCTGCATGCGGCCATACAGCTCGATGCCGCTCAGGCCGCGCATGCGAACGTCGCACAGCACCAGGTCGAAGCGCGCCCGCTCGGCCAGATCCAAAGCCTCCTCCGCGCTCGAAACGGTGATGACGCGGTACTGCCGGTCGCTGAGCAGGCTGAGCAGAGAGTCCTGCACCTTGCGGTCTTCGTCGATTACCAAAGCCGTCAGGTTGAGCGGCCGGGCGTCGGCGGCGCGCGCCGGCGCGGCCCACTCCGACGGCGCGCGCGGCAGCCCTTCCGCCAGCGGATACTCGATTTCAAAAGTGGTCGACTGCCCCGGCGAGTTGCTCACGCGGATCGAGCCGCCGTGGCCTTCGATCAGGCTCTGGCACAGCGTCAGGCCCAGCCCCGCCGTCTCGATCGGCTTGCGGCCGTCGAAAAACGGGTGGTACACCCGGCTCTGCAGATCGGGGCCGAACAGCGGCCCGGTATCACTGATATAGATGAGGACGCGCTTGGTGACCACCGTCGTCCGCACGGTGATGACCTTCTCGCGCGACCCTTCGAGAGCCCGCTCGGCGTTGATGAGCAGGTTCAGAAAAACCTGCTCCAGATGCGACTGGTCGCTCGCCACCATGGGCGGCGTGGCGCAGAGCTGCGCGTGCACCCGGATGCCCTGCGGCTGCCACTTCTCCGCCCGGATCGCCATCACCGCGCGCAGCACCGCGTTGATGTCCACCACCGCCGGCCCCGACCGCTGCGGCCGCGCGAAAGAAATCAGCCGCTGCAGGATGCTGTTGGCGTGCCGCGCCTCGGTGTGAATGGCACGCAGGTCTTCGGCCAGCGGCCCCGGACCATGCCGCGCCAGGGCCAGCTCCGACAGGCCGGTCAGCGACGCCAGCGGATTCTTCAGCTCGTGGGCCACGCCCGAGATCAGCTCCCCCACCGCCGCCATCTTCTCCGTGCGGTAGAGCTGCTCGCGCATCGAGCGCTGCTCGCACAGCTTCATCGCCAGCGCCCCCAGGTTGGCCACGTGCTGGGCCTGCGCTTTTTGCTCGTTGCTGAAGTTGCGCTTCTGGCGCCGGTCGTCGATCTCCAGCACCCCGAATACTTCGCCCTCCGAAATCATGGGCACAAACAACAGCGACTGCTGCCCCAGCCGCTCCACCATCGCGCGATCCACGAACGGACAGCTCGCCGCGTCGGGCGCCTCGAGCAATGCTTTGTTCTTGAAGCACGTCACCGGTCCCGAAATCTCGTCCATCGGAAGGCTGGCGGCGGGAAACCGGTCCGTGCCCGCCAGCACGTCCAGATTCTTGGTGGCCCGGTTGTGCAGCAGCAGGTAACAGTGCGTGGCGTTGAGCATGCCCGGCAGGATGCGCACGATCCGCTGGTACACCTCCGACGGGTCGGTCGCCGAAATCATGTTCTCCGCCACCGAGTAAAGGCTGCTCAACTGGCGCTGCTGGTCGGCGCTCTTGCGGCGGAATCGCCACGTGGCCAGAGCCAGCAGCACGCCGCTTGGCACCAGCACCACCAGCAGCAGCACGAGTGTGTCGTGGCTCATCGGCCGAGCCCTCCGTTTCGCCGCCGAATCCGGCCGGCCCCCCGCCGCTTCCTGGCTAGTACCGGCCCCATATGCCCGAAGTACTAAAACTACTCCTTGTGCCCATAGTACCCGAAGATCCCCCCGCGAATCAATAGACGCCCCACCGCGGCGCCGCGGCACACCAGACGCCCCGCCGCAGCACACCAGACGCCCCGCCGCGGCACACCAGACGCCCGGCCGCAGCACACCAGACCTCCGCCGCAGCGCACCAGACGCCCCGCCGCAGCGCACCGCCTCTTGACTTCCCAGGTTATTTCGATAAAACTAGGAATATGAAAGTAAGTTCGGCCTCCGGCGTCAGCCGCAAGGCGCATCAATTTGCGGCCCTGGCCAGCCCGCCCCGGATCCAGATTGTCCGCCTGTTGCTGGCCGCGCACGCGCTCGGCGGCATGCCCGCCGGCCAGATCCAGGCCGAGCTGCGCATACCGGCATCGACGCTCACGCACCACTTGGCCAAGCTGGTCGCCGCCGGCCTGGTGCGAAGCCGCAAGGACCGGCAGTGGATCTGGTATGCCGTGGACGCCGGCGGGCTGCGCGGCCTGTTGACCTTCCTGTTTCAGGAATGTTGCACCCGCACCACGGTCATCTCGCCCGAGGAATTGACGATGGGGAGGCAATCATGAGCCGCGAAACGGAAATCAAGGAAGCCGTCAAGCAGGCATACACGCAGGTGGCCGAAGGACAGCGCTGCTGCACCACCGACCTCACCGAGCTGCGCGGCGACGGGGGCGGCTACACGGCCGAGGAGATGGCTTCCCTGCCCGCCGGCGCGGCGCTGGGTCT
>DASQHK010000233.1:0-9472 GCA_035632135.1 Bryobacterales bacterium | reverse complement strand
CCAGACCGGGATGCGGACCGAACTGGGCCGCATCGCCGGAATGATGCGGGCTGCAGAGCCGCAACCGAGCCCGCTACAGCGGCGCCTGGATGAGCTGGGGCGCGGGCTGGCTCTCATCGCGCTGGCCTTTGTCGCCGTGATCTTCCTGGCGGGACTGCTGCGCGGGGAAAGCTTCCGGCTGATGTTCCTGACGGCGGTGAGCACAGCGGTGGCAGCCGTGCCGGAGGGCCTGCCCGCGGTGGTGACCATCGCCCTGGCCCTGGGAGGCCGGCGGATGCTGAAGCGAGGGGCGCTGATCCGCAGGCTGGCGGCCGTGGAGACGCTGGGCTCGGTCACGGTAATCTGCTCGGACAAGACAGGCACCATCACCGAGAACCGGATGACGGTGGTGGCGCTGGAGGTGGCCGGGCGCCGCGTGGATTTCGGGGAATCGCCGGCTACCGATCACCCGGCGATGCAACTGACACTCGCCGGCGGCGCTCTGTGCAACGACGCCTTACTCGAAGCTCGCAGCGACAAGCCGGGCTCGCTGCACATCGTTGGCGACCCTACGGAGGGCGCGCTCGTCCTGGCCGCCGCGCGGGTGGGGCTGGATAAGAGGGAGCTGGAGCGCAGCTATCCGCGCGTGGCTGAATTGCCGTTCGACTCCCAGCGGAAACGAATGACCACCGTGCACCGGCTGACGTCCCCGCAGGCAACATTCCTCCCTCCGCTCGGGAAGCTTGCGAGCGGCGAACCAGAGCGGGCGGAAAAATATGTCGCCTTCACCAAGGGCGCCGTCGATAGCTTACTGACTGTTTCGACCAAAGTCTGGATCGACGAGCAGGCAGAGCCGCTGGACGGAAACTGGCGGCAACGAATCCTGGCCGCTCACGACCGGCTGGCAGGCGATGGCATGCGCGTGCTGGGAGTCGCCTGCCGGCCGCTGGAGTGGCCTCTGGAGCGGAGCGATGCGGAAGCGCTGGAGCGGGATCTGATTTTCGCCGGCATGGTGGGAATGATCGATCCGGCGCGGCCTCAAGCCAAGGCTGCCGCGCAGACCTGCAAGAGAGCCGGCATCCGCCCGGTGATGATTACAGGCGACCACCCACTTACCGCCCGGCACATCGCCGGACAGTTGGAGGCGTTCGCGGACGGCCGCATGCTCACGGGCCAGGAGATCTCCCGGCTGACGGCAGGCGAGTTGCAGGCGGTCGTGGACGAAGTGTCGGTCTACGCGCGGGTTTCACCCGAGCACAAGCTGAACATCGTGCAGGCGCTGCAAAACATGGGGCACATCGTGGCCATGACGGGCGACGGCGTGAACGACGCGCCCGCCTTGCAGAAAGCGGACGTGGGGGTGGCGATGGGCGCGGGCGGCACCGACGTCTCCCGGGAGGCGGCGGACATCATTCTGCTCGATGACAACTTCGCCACGATCGTCGCGGCGGTCGAAGAGGGCAGAGTCATTTACGACAACATCCGCAAGTTCATTCGCTATCTACTTACCAGCAATACCTTCGAAATCCTGGTGATACTCATCGGTCCTTTTCTGGGCATGCCGTTGCCGCTGCTGCCGCTTCAGATTTTGTGGATGAACCTGGTGACCGACGGCTTGCCGGCCCTGGCGCTGGGGGTGGAGCCCGCGGAAAGAAATGTGATGGATCGGCCGCCGCGTCCGCCCGCCGAGAGGATCCTGGACCGCTCCATGGTCCGGACCATCGCCTGGGTTGGGCTGCTGGCGACCGCCGTTGCCCTGGCGGCCGGCTACCGGTACTGGCACGGAGGATCTGACCTGTGGCGGACGATCATCTTTACAACCCTTATCCTCTCCCAGGTTTCGCTGGCAATGGGCATGCGATCGGAGCGGGATTCGTTGTTCCGGGTCGGCTTGCTGTCGAATAAAGCGCTTCTCGGGGCTTTGGCCCTCACCGTCGCCCTGCAAGCGGCTGTCGTGTACATTCCGTTCTGGCAGAGGGTTTTTGCAACCAGGGCCTTGCCGGCAAAGGATCTGCTTCTCGTGCTCGCTCTGAGTGCGGTCCCGCTCTGCGGAGTTGAGCTGGATAAATGGCTCACCCGCCGGCGCGAGGCTTAACGGGACGTTACCCAACCGAGCCGGATAATCTTCTGGTCCGGGCGTCCTGGCAGAAGCGCATGCGGGCGGCTTTGGACGAGAATGACGGTGGCTTGCGGGCAAAGAGCCGGCAGCAGCCTGCGTGCTATCGAGTCCGGGGCGCCGGCGTCCGATTGTGGAGAGTGGGGATGAAATGAAGTCTGCCGAGCCATCTGCGAGCCCCGCCGGGCCGCTCTCGACCTATCGGAGTGATACCTACATCGCTCTTCTGGCAACGGCGGGGATTCTGCTGCATCTTGCTCTCCGCTATGCCTTCCGGGCGTCTGGGGCGGCTTGGCGGGCGCCTCTTTACGTGACGCTGCTCTTGGGAGGCGCGCCGCTGCTGCTGAGGCTGCTGCGAAAGCTGCTGGCCCGCGAGTTCGGCTCCGATCTGCTGGCCGGCGTTTCCATCGTCACGTCGGTTCTGCTGGGCCAATACCTGGTGGGGTCGATTGTCGTGCTGATGCTTTCCGGGGGCACGGCCCTGGAGGAGTTTGCGAGCCGGCGGGCATCGTCCGTTCTCGATGCGCTCGCCCGGCGCATGCCGCAAGCGGCGCACCGCAAGGTGAATTCGTCCTTGAGTGACGTCGCGCTCCGGGACGTGGCCATCGGGGATATGCTGGTCGTCTACCCACACGAGATTTGCCCGGTGGACGGCGTGGTGCTCGAAGGCCGCGGGGTGATGGACGAAGCGTATCTGACGGGCGAGCCGTTTGAGATGTCGAAAACGCCGGGCTCGCGGGTCCTCTCGGGGGCGATCAATGGCGATACGGCCCTGACCATTCAGGCGGAGAAGCTGGCCGTCGATTCGCGCTACGCGAAGATCATGCAGGTGATGCAGGAGTCAGAGCAGAAGCGCCCGCGGCTGCGGCGGATCGGGGACCGGCTGGGCGCGTGGTATACGCCGGCGGCACTGGCGCTGGCGGCGGCTGGGTGGGCCGTCAGCAGCGATCCGCAGCGGTTTCTGGCGGTGGTCGTGATCGCCACGCCGTGCCCGCTGCTGCTGGCGATTCCGGTGGCGGTCATCGGAGCCATCTCGCTGGCCGCGCGGCACAGCATCATCATCAAGAACCCGGCGGTGCTGGAGCAAGTCACCACGTGCCGCACGATGATCTTCGACAAGACGGGGACGCTGACTTACGGCAGGCCGGAGCTAACCGAGATCCTCTGCGCGCCCGGCTTCGAGGAAGAGGAGGTTCTGCGGCTGGCGGCGAGCCTGGAGCGGTACTCCAAGCATCCGCTATCAAGGGCCATCCAGGATGCCGCCGAGAAAGCGAAGCTGGCTCTGGAGGACGTCGCCCGAGTCAGCGAAAAGCCAGGCGCGGGCCTGGCTGGGGTGGTCGCGGGGCGAACGGTTCACATCACCGGCCGAGGCAAGGCTCCCGGCGTGGCGCTGCCGCCGCCGGCTCCCGGCATGGAATGCCTGCTGTTCATCGAAGGAGCCTACGCGGCGGCGTTTCGCTTTCGGGACGCGCCGCGCCGGGAGAGCCGCTCCTTTGTGGACCACCTCAAGCCTCGCCATGCTATCAGCAAGGTCATGCTGGTTTCGGGGGACCGGGAATCAGAGGTCCGCTACCTGGCCGGCGTAGTCGGCATCACAGAGGTTCGTTTTGGGCAGAGTCCCGAGCAGAAAGTGGCGATTGTAAACGAGGAAGCGAGACGTGGCCGGACGCTTTTTGTGGGAGACGGCATCAACGACGCGCCGGCGCTGATGGCGGCCACGGTGGGCGTCGCATTCGGGCCCAACAGCGACATCACCGCGGAGGCCGCCGGCGCCGTGATCCTCTCCGCCTCGCTCGGCAAGGTGGACGAGCTGATTCACATCAGCCGGCGGATGCGCTCGATCGCGCTCCAGAGCGCGGTGGGCGGCATGTTGCTGAGCATAGTGGGAATGCTGGTGGCGGCCGCCGGCTACCTGCCGCCGCTCGAGGGCGCTGTAGCGCAGGAGATCATCGACGTGGCGGCGGTGCTGAACGCTCTGCGCGCGGCGATGCCGTTCGGCGAGCTGACCGATTTTTGAGCGGCGCCGAGATCGTCGGCTTAGCAGCCCAAGCCAAGGCGGCAGCGGTGGCGCTCAAAGGCCCGGCGCTCCAGCTCGAGGTAAGCGCGGTTGCGGGCGGCCAGCTCGTTGAAATCCACCTGGTGCGCATCGAATTCGGGGCCTTCCACGCAGGCGAAGCGTACCTGGCCACCCACCGTGACGCGGCAGCCGCCGCACATTCCGGTTCCATCGACCATGATGGGGTTGAGGCTGGCGAAGGTTGGCACCGCCCACAGGCGGGTCAGCTCGGCGACCGCCTGCATCATGGGGACGGGCCCGATGCAGAAGACAGCGTCGAGGCGAGCGGGGCGTTCCCCTCTCCACTGCCGCATCAGGCCGGCCACGGTGCCGGAGAAGCCGGCGCTGCCATCGTCGGTGGCCCACGCGACTTCGTCGACGGCTTCGCGCAGCTCCGCTGCCAGGATGATCTGCGCGGCGGAGCGGGCGCCGCACAGCACGGCGACCCGGTTGCCGGCGGCGCGCAAGCCGCGCGCGATGGGAAGCACCTCCGCCACTCCTACTCCGCCGCCGACGCAAAGCACGCTGCCGAACCGCGCGACGGTGGCCGGCTCGCCGAGCGGCCCCACCAGGTCGGCCAGAGATTGCCCGGGCTCGAGGTGCGCCGTCACCGCAGTTGTCTTGCCGGCGATCTGCACCACCAGCGTGATGGTGCCCTCCTCGGGCGAGCCTTCGACAATGGTGAGCGGAATTCGCTCGCTCGCCGGGGCCGGGCGCAGAATCACGAACTGGCCGGGTTTCCAGCGGCGGGCGATGCGCGGCGCCTCGACGCGCAAGCGGGCGACTTGGGGCGTGAGCCATTCTTTTTGCAGGATGCGGTTCATGCGGAAGCCTCCGCAACGGGTTGGCTTAACGCCCGGTGAATGGCGTCGGCGGCGGCACGGCCGTCGCGCATGGCCAGAATCACGGTCGAGCCGCCGCGCGCCACGTCGCCGCCGGCAAAGACGCGCGGCACGCTGGTGCGGCCGGCTTCATCGACCGCAATCTTGCCGCGCTGGGTGGCAATGGACGGCGTGGCGCGCTGCAGCGTCTGGTTGGGGCTCTGGCCGATCGCCTCCACGACCAGATCGGCCGCGATGCGGAACTCGGAGCCCTCGATCGGCGCCGGCGCGGGGCGGCCCGATTCATCGGGCTCTCCCAGCCGCATACGAATGCACTCGACCTCGGCGGCCAGTCCCGCCTCATCGCCGATGATGCGCACCGGCGCGGCCAGAAACTCGAAGCGCACGCCCTCCTCTTCCGCCCGCGTGATTTCTTCCAGACGCGCCCGCAGCTCGCTGCGGCCCCGGCGGAACAGGATCGTGGTTTCACATCCCAGCCGACGGGCCCAGCGGGCGGCATCCATGGCCGCGTTGCCTCCGCCCACGATCACCGCGCGCTGCCCGGCGCGCACCGGCGTATCGGCATCAGGGAAGCGATAGGCCTCCATCAGGTTCAGCCGGGTGAGGAACTCGTTGGCCGTGTAGACGCCGACGAGATTCTCACCCGGGATGCCCATCAGGTGCGGCACCCCGGCGCCGGTAGCGAGGAAAACCGCCTGGTGGCCCTCCCGGAACAGCTCGTCGAGCGAGCAGGTTTTGCCGACAACGAAGTTGCTGCAGAACTCCACGCCCATTTGCCGCAGGCGGTGGATTTGCGCGTCGAGGATGTCGCGCGGGAGGCGGAAGGGAGGCACGCCGTAACGCAGCACGCCGCCGAAATCGTGCAGCGCTTCAAAGATGCGCACACGATAGCCCAGGCGGGCGAGGTCATGGGCGGCGAGCAGCGAGGCGGGGCCGCTGCCAACTAGCGCTACCCATGGCTGGCCGCTCGAGCCGGCCGGCGTGGCCGCGGACGCCGCCGGGCGCAATCCCTCAAAGCCGGCGGCGAAGCGCTCCAGATCTCCGATGGCAACCGGCTGCAGTTTCTTGCCCAGCTTGCAGGCCTTCTCGCAATACAGCTCGTGCTGGCAGACGCGGCCGCAGATGGCCGGGAAGGGGCTGCGCTCGCTGATTTTTTCGAGGGCGCCCTCGAAGTCGCCCTCCACGATGAGCCGGATGAAAGACCGGATGTCGATGTGCAGCGGGCAGGCCTCCACGCAGGTGGGATCTTTGCAATCCAGGCAGCGCAGGGCCTCGAGGCGGGCCTGATTCGCATCAAGGGCCAGCTCCACTTCGGCGCAGCCTGACACCCTGCTTGCGGCATCGAGCCGGCGCGGTTCCTGCCGGGGCGCCTTGGGGGTTCTCTTGACGGCGGCCTGGGGCATCGGTCTACCTCAGGCCGCCCGCGTTGCCGTCAGCTCCTTCGCCAGGCACAGGTACTTCTCGTAAATCTCCTCGTCGAGTTGTTGCAAGGGCCGCGGCAGCGCTCGCTCGTGCAGGCGCACCAATTCGAGTGCGGTGGCCGGCTGAGTGGCGGCGCGATGCAGCACTTCATCCTCGCGGGCGATATGCTCGCGGAGGAAGCTGACATATGCCAGTCCCGCTTGACGCAGACTGTCGATCGCCTCCCGGTCTCCGCTCGCGGCCGCGCCCAAGCGTCTCTCCGCCTCGTCCAGCCAGGCGACGCCGGCCAGGTGGTGCGTCACCTGTTCGATTAGCCCCGCTTGTTGCAAGGCCGGAAAGAAGCGCTCTTCCTCTTTGGTGTGATGGGCGCCTTCGACGAAGTAGCGAAAGAAACTCATTGCGCGAGTCAGCCAGCTTGCCGGAAAGGGGATTTGATCGAGCGTTGCGAGAGTGGCCTCCAGCCGGTCCAATACGGTCTCAATCGCGCGGTGCTCGTCCAGGAGAATCTGGACCGGATGAATCTGGCTCATGGGCTGCCTCCAGTAGCGAGGGATGCAATTTGGAAGCCACTCGCGGGCCTTGCGACTGGCCCTTCGATTGCCAAGTCTATGCCGGGGAGGGCTGTATGTGGCTGGACTTAGTCAAGGCTTTGCTCGCCGTGCTGGCGTTTGTGCTGTCTCCCTTCCTGGTGATTGCCGCCGCGGCAGGCGCGCTGGCTCTTGAGGAGAACTTTCGCTGGTTCCTGACACACCGGCACCAGCACTGAGACGCGGGATCACGGAGTGAAAGCTGGCAGCGCGGCAGGCGAAGCCGCTTCCCTCAGGCGGGTCGCTGCGAGACGCGCTCGGCCGCGGTGATCGGTTGGCGGATCGCCTGAATCCGGGAAGTCCGGACCACGCCCAGCCGCGGATGACGGTATTCCAAGTGCATCCCCAGCCCGATGAACTGCATCTTGATCATCGATTTGCCCCACGTGGAACCGTGCACCTTCACCAGCACCGGATCGGGACAGTGCTCGGGATGACCGGAGATGAGGGCCTTGCCATCACCACGGTTTTCAAGCCGGTAGAGACGATTCTTCGTCTCAATTTCCAGCACGACGCCCACGGGGACATCCTTCAGGAACACGCCGCCTTCGATCTCCGAGAGGCAGATGTTCTCGTTGATCTCGTCGCCGAGACTTGGATGCGGGGCGAACGGCGCGGGATCGACCGCCGGCAAGGACTGGGTTCGTGGCATGGTGCCTCACCTCCTGCGAATCAATCTGAGCAACCGAGGTACCAAATGCTGGGGCAAGATTCGGCTGGAAAACTGGGCGCGGCAGGGTGTGGTGCCAGCCATTGGGTGGGGGAAAACACCCAATCGGACCCAGTTGGTGGTTCTCGACGAGAGCACACAAGCCCGGAGATGAAAGGTGCTTGCGGCGTCTTGCCGCGGTCAGCGGAGGCCTGCGAGTTCCTGTAGCCGGTGCCAGTTTTCCAGCCGATCCTGCTGCGCAAGCTGCAGAGATTCATTGGGATGCCCGTCATTGTTGAAGTGAGGGGCGAAGCGGCCTTCGGTGCGAGCGAAGGCAATGAAGTCGACCGGCTCGCCGGTCTTGGGGTTGCTGTGCCAATCTTGCTTCAGCGCCGGGTTGCCCTGCAGGCTCAAGCGCTCGCAGAGTCGATCGCCTTTGCGCGGGTCGTAGACCAGGATCGGGAAGGTGCGGGACTCCACAGCCAGCTTCTCCTGCGCGACGGCTTGGTCATCAGCAATACCGTGCTCCGGCATGCACGCGGCGTAGCAGATGACCACGGCCGGACCCGGATAGGCGTTGGCCTCCATGATGCAGCGGTAAAAATGGTTGACGTGCGCCGCCGTGGTCTGCGCCACGAAAACGTTCGGGTGCATCATGGCGATCGCAGCCAGCTCCTTGCGATGCTCGCGCTTGCCGGGCCGGGCTTTACCGACTGCTCCCATCTTGGCGTTCTGGCTGGTGAAGGTGGCCGTGGAGGCTTGGCCGCCGGTGTTGGAATAGACCTGCGTGTCGAGCACCAGGACCTTGATATCCATGCCCGTCATGAGCATGCGCGAGAGCGACTGAAAGCCGATGTCGAAGAGGGCGCCGTCGCCGCCGATCACCCACAGGCGGCGGTCGCGGTGGCCTTCCTGGTCCCAGCGCAGGCGAATGCCCATGGCGTCGGCGGGCGCATTTTCAAACAGCGAGTTCGTCCACGGCACCTTGAACGGGTTGAAGGGATAGGTAGAGCCAAAGACGCTGTTGCAACCCGTGGCGGCCACCAGGCCGATCTGGTCGGCTCCATACGCGAAGCCGGTAGCCGCCAGCATCATCCGCAGCGCGGTGCCCTCGCCGCAGCCCATGCAGGAGCCCGCGCCGCCGGTGTAGAGCAGCGAGCGGCCGGCGAGCATCATGTCGCCCAGCGATTTCTCGTTGAGGAAGCGCGCGGGGGTCTCCGGGAGATGGTGAAACAGGTCCATCGCGCCATCGTACTGCGCCAGGTCCACGGCGGACTTGGGAACCATCTCCAGAGCCTTGTGCGACCCGCAAGCGGTTACGCACTCGCCGCAGCCCTTGCACTTGTCGGGATCGACGAAAATGCCGAACAGCCCTCCGGTCTCCCCCTTCTTCACGAATAGGTCGTTGTACTTGGTAGTGACGACAAAGTGCTGCCGGAGGCTCGCGCGCAGCTCCGGCCGCTCGATACGGAGCAGGCGCTCCTCGAGCGCCGCCGGCTCGGCCACTCGCGCCAGGATGGCGGTATCGGGGCACTGGTTGACGCACTCCATGCAGCCGACGCAAGCCTCGGCGAGGAAGCGGGGAATTTCAGGGGCGAGGTGGCGGAAACTGCGGCGCATGGCGCTGGCCGCCGGCATCAGGCTGCGCGCCGCGGGGAAATCAGCCTCCAGGCCTTCTTCCCGGCCCTGGAGGTAGCTCTCGACCACGCGGCCGCAAAAGCCCGGCGACACCAGATCGCCGTTGAGCGGCCGGCACGGCTCTTGCCAGTGCCATTCCGGCAGCGCGCCCTCCACGCGCTGCCCTTCTTCCGCCAGCGGAAC